>JBKOYU010001026.1:0-3410 GCA_046725575.1 Actinomycetota bacterium
GGTAACGCCTGTTCTCACGTCCGCGGCTGCTGGTTAGCAAAGACCCCGCGCGCGCGAGTCGGCATGGGCTCGCCTGCCCGCCCAACTGAGAACGCCCGTTGCGTCGATCGCAAAGATCGCCACGCGCGCGGCGTCTTTGCGATCGGGCAGAGGGCGCATGTACGAGCGGTCCCCCGCCGGGCATCGAGCTGGGCATCATCCTGGCGGTCTTGATCGGCTGGCAGTTCACGCTGGCCGAGTTCGTCGGCGGTCCGCTCATGATCGTCTTTCTCGCCGTGGTCTTCCGGCTGTTCCTGCGCACCCGGCTCGTCGCCGCCGCCCGGGACCAGGCCAACAAGGGCGTCGCCGGGCGCATGGAGGGCCACGCCGACATGGACATGTCGGTCACCGAAGGCTCCATCTGGTCGCGGATCCGCTCGCCGAGGGGCTTCACCTCGATCAGCCACTACTTCGTCATGGACTGGGCATCCATCTGGACCGACATCGCCGTCGGCCTGCTCATTGCCGGCGCGCTGGCGGCGTGGGTCCCGAACAGCTTCTGGCGCGACTTCTTCCTCGTCGATCACGACTTCTTGGCCAAGCTGTGGGGACCGCTCATCGGGCCAGTGGTCTCGATGCTCAGCTTCGTGTGCTCGATCGGCAACGTGCCACTCGCGGCGGTGCTCTGGAACGGCGGCATCAGCTTCGGAGGCGTCGTCGCCTTCATCTTCGCCGACCTCATCGTCTTGCCCATCTTGAACATCTACCGCAAGATACGTCATCGAGATCCTCTTCGGTGTCCTTGGACTGATTCCCGAAGAGCGAAACGCCAAGGTCGTCGAGGCGTCGGTGACGCTCAATTACACGACCGTGCTCAACGTCATGTTCTTGGCGCTCGCCGGTGTGCTGGTCGTGAGGTTCCTTCGTAGCGGCGGACCCCAGATGTTGCGCATGATGAACCAACCCGCCGGGCACCCACATGACGGCCACGACTCGTGACGCTTCGCCCGAGGGGCACGGCTATGCAGAAAATTGACGAGTGGTAGCTCGATTGCAGGGTCAGTGACCTCACGGAGGCGGTAGGTGCGTACGGAAGTTTCGATCCTGCTCCCGGATGGCGACGCTTTGCGGGCGGTGCTCGCGACTCCGGCGCGCCCCGCCCCCTCGGCTGGCTGGCGCGGTGCGGTCGTGGTCCATGAGGTCTTTGGCGTGGCACCCGAGATGCTGGATGTGGCCGACCGGTTCGCGGCCATGGGATGGGTGGCGGTGGTCCCCGACCTGTTCAGCCACGGGACCCGCCTCACGTGTCTTGTTCGAGCCATGCGCGAAAGCGCAAGCGGCGCACAGGGCCCGGTAAGCGCCGATATCGAGGCGGCCCGGGTGTGGTTGGCCAGTCGAGGTGACGTTGATGGCGATCGGCTGGCCGTCATTGGCTTCTGCTTGGGCGGGGGTCTGGCGCTCGCGTATGCCGCCTCGGCTCCCCCTGGGGTTCGCGCAGCATCGGTGAATTACGGGCAGGTCCCAAGCGATCAGTCAGCGCTCGAGCGCGTCTGTCCGGTGGTCGGTTCCTACGGCGGCCGGGACCGGGTGTATGGGCGGCACGCCGAACGCCTGGAACACCACCTGACGACCTGGGGAATCCCTTATGACGTCAAGCTGTACCCCCAGGCGGGCCATTCGTTCATGACCGATGGACATCACCCGATCGGCAAGCTCATCTACTGGCCGATGCACCTGGGCTACTCACCCGAAGACGCCGACGACGCATGGACCCGCATGTTCGCCTTCTTCGACCAGCACGTGACGTGACGGCACGCGATACCAGACGAGAACCTAACGTCAGCACATAACAACGGACACACCGAGGTGCCTGCGCGCACACACGTATGGCGGCTCAGACAATTCGCGCGCCGACACCTCTGATGGCCAACTCATATCGGCAGCTACGTCGACAGCTTCGACTGCCGCCCGAGAGTGTTGCTCTGTGCGGCTCCGGGCCGAGCACGACAGCTCCGGAACGGGCATTCTGTGCGGCTGGTGGGTGGCGCGCGAGAGGCGACTTGGTGGTGGGTTGTGCATCCGGTAATCGTGTTCGATGACGCTCGCTGAGTTGTCGAGAGTCATTCCGGACCGGCCTGGGCGACCGGATATGGGTGCTGTCGCCGCGTTCATGCGTGAACTGACGCTGGAGATCGCAGCAGACGCCGATACGTGGACTTCTGAACGAGCGTCGCAGATCACGTCGTTGTTCGATTCTGTGGCTACGGCCTGGCCTGAGCGCGATAGACCCGAGCGTCACGACGCGCTGCGAGACGCGCTCGCGCGCGGTGGCACTTTTCCGAATGGGCTGTGCGTCGAGGTGGGTGCGGGGACGGGCAATGCCAGCGGCGACCTAAGAGCCGCGTTCGGCACCGTCATCTCGATGGACCTGTCCCGCGAGATGCTTGCGCTGGCTTCGCGAAGCGGTACTCAAGTCCAAGCGACGCATCCTCTCTTCCGGTCCGCGCCGCGTCCGCCGCCGTCGTGGCCCTCATCAACATGTTCTTGTTCCCGGCTGAGGTGGCGCGTGTGTTGAAGGTCGATGGCGTGCTGCTGTGGGTGAGCACGAACGGGGACGGGACGCCGATCTACCTGGCTCCGGCCGAGGTGCTGGAAGCCTTACCCGGGACGTGGCAAGGCATCAGCGCACAGGCTGGGTGGGGAACCTGGCTCGTCGCACGTCAGGAGCGCAGGACGCGATCAGCCACGGACGCAGGTACGGCCGTCGAGCCTTGACGTGCGGTGCCGACGACACAGGGCTCGCCCGCACGCGCCCAGTCTGCCGATCTGCGCCGGACCTCTGCGTGCGCACCGAACGCGCGCACAGAACGTCCCTACCTGAGCGGCGCCAGGCGCGCCATATCGGCACTTACGTGTGCACGGCGGCGACCGGAACGGGCAATGTGCTCGCCCACGACAACTCGGGCGCGCCTACGACGAGGGCGTTCCGTTTTCGTTAGGTCGCGCGGACGCCGATCGCCAAGGCGGGGATGCTCAAGGCGTCTCCTGATCGGAACGGCGCGACGGTCGGTTCGAGCGTCGCCTTGATGGCCTCGACCTCGTCGGCCGGGAGTGACCTCACCAGGATCGCGAGGGGTCCGGCGACGGTGCTCTGGACGGCCCAGTAGTGCTCGAAGTCCTCGAAGGGGAGCTGGCAGGGGATCTCATCGACACGGACGTCCGAGAACCCGGCCGCGTCCAGAATTTCGTGATTCGCGTCCGGCGCCGCGAGCGAGAACACGCCACCGGGCCCGAACGGGTCGCCGGGCGGCGCGTGCCCGGTTTGGAGGACGGCGCCGACGAAGAGCGTCAGCCACGGATTCCGGTCCGGCGGTCCCCACACCGCGTACGCGAGCCGGCCGCCGTCGCGCAGGACACGCCGTGCCTCGCGC
>JBKOYU010000615.1:0-4377 GCA_046725575.1 Actinomycetota bacterium
GCAGTACGCTCCACTGGCCGAGATCACCGGACGTAGCCCCTCTATCGCCCCCACAGCCCTCAACTGCGCTGCGCCTGATACGGGAAACATGGAAGTCCTCACCATGTTCGGTTCGCCGCAACAGAAGCAGGACTGGTTAAAGCCGTTGCTGGAAGGGGAAATCCGGTCCGGATTCGCGATGACCGAACCAGACGTGGCGTCGTCGGACGCACGCAACATCGCCACCAGCTTCGTCCGCGACGGCAACTCTTATGTCATCAACGGGCGCAAATGGTTCACCTCGGGTGGGATGAACCCGAACTGCCAGATCTTCATCGTGATGGGCCGCACCGATCCCCACGCGGATCCCCACCGGCAGCAGAGCATGATCCTCGTCCCGCGTGACACGCGAGGGCTCACCGTCACGCGCGCCCTGCACATTCTGGGCTACGACGACAGCTGGCACGGCGGCCACGCCGAACTGGTGCTGGACAACGTGCGGGTGCCCGCCGAAAACCTCATCGGTGAGGAAGGTGGCGGTTTTGCCATCGCGCAGGCCCGCCTGGGCCCCGGCCGGATTCACCACTGCATGCGCCTCATCGGGATGGCCGAACGCGCAATCGAACTGATGTGCCGCCGCGCCCTGTCCCGAGTCGCATTCGGAAAGCCGCTGGCCGACCAGGGGGTCATCCGCGATTGGATCGCCGACGCCAGGGTGACAGTCGAGCAGCTGCGGCTGCTCGTGCTCAAGACCGCGTGGCTGATGGATCGCGTCGGGAATCGCGGCGCACACACCGAGATCCAGGCCATCAAGATCGCTGTCCCGACGGCGGTCGGCAAGATCATCGATCGCGCGATCCAAGTTCACGGGGCGGGCGGGCTCACCCAGGACTTTCCGCTGGCAGAGCTTTACGCCCAGTCGCGGGTATTGCGCATCGCCGACGGACCAGACGAGGTGCACAAGAACTCCCTTGCTCGCGCGGAACTCGGGAAGTACAAATGAGTTTCGCCGGGAAGGTCGTCGTCGTCACGGGCGGAAGTCGCGGACTGGGCCGAGAGATGGTCGAGGCGTACGCCGCGCGGGGCGCCGATGTTGTGATCGCCAGCCGCAAGAAGGACAACTGCGAGGCGGTGGCCGGCACGGTACGCGTCCGCTACAACGTGCGCGCATTGCCTGTTGCCTGCAACGTCAGCCACTGGGACAGCTGCAATGAGCTGGTCGAGACGGTCTACGCCGAATACGGCCGCGTCGATGTGCTTGTCAACAACGCCGGAGTCGCACCGCTGTATCCGAGCATCGATCAGGTCAGCGAGACTCAGTTCGACAAGGTCATCGACATGAACCTCAAGGGCCCCTATCGGCTCTCCGCGTTGATCGGCACCCGCATGGCTGCCGGCGACGGCGGCGCGATCCTCAATATCAGCTCGATGGAAGCGGTCCGGCCGACCGCGGACTCGTTGCCATACGCGGCGGCCAAGGCGGGACTCAACACCCTCACCAAAGGGCTGGCGCATGCGATAGGTCCCCGCGTGCGAGTTAACGCCATCCAGTGTGGACCCTTCCTCACTGACATCTCGGCCGCCTGGGATCCTGCCGATCGCGATGCGTTCGCCGCCACACTCGCGCTGCATCGCTGCGCTGAGCCCCATGAAATTGTCGGCGCTGCAATGTTTCTCACTGGCGAACAATCGTCGTATTGCACCGGCGCGATCGTATGCCTCGACGGCGGACTGCCCTAGCCGGGGCACCCACGGAAGAGTCTTGCTATGCAAGTAAAGTTCGTATACTGGGCTGGTGCCCGCTATAGCTAGGTCTGCGCCGCTTGACTGCTCGGTGTTCGGTACCACCGAGGCGGTTGGCGACGCCTGGTCATGGCTTGTGCTCAGCGACGCGATCATCGACGACACCCGCCGATTTGACGCTTTTCAAAGCCGGCTCGGGATCGCCCGCTCCACGCTCAGTGCCCGCCTGGCTGACCTGTGCGCGAACGGGTTGATGGTCCAGGACGGCCGCGACTACCTGCTGACCGATGCGGGAATGGACTTTCTGATGTGCGTGATGACCGCGATGGCGTGGGGTGACCGCTGGTACACCGACGGCGTGGACGTCCCAGTGTGCGTCGCCCACATCGGCTGTGCTGACGGCATCCATGGCGAGCTGCGCTGCAAAGCCTGCGGCGAAGTGGTGGACGCCCGTGACGTGAGGTTCAACCGCCGGCCGGAAGCGCTCGACATGCGCGGCGAAGCGTCGCAACGGCGCAGGGTGCCCGGTTTGGACCTGCTGCAGCGTCCTCGTCCGAATTCGATCGCCGCGACGCTTCAGATCATCGGCGACCGCTGGAGCGCACTGATCATACGTGAATTGTTCTACGGCTCTACGCGCTTCGACGAGTTCCAGCGACACCTCGGCATCGCGACGAACATTCTGAGCCAGCGGCTACAGCGCCTCGTCGAGCACGGAATCGTCGACAGGCGCGCATACCAGCTCAGGCCACCGCGGCACGAATACAGGCTCACCGACAAAGGGCTCGATCTGTACCCGGTGCCGTTGTCGATGCTGGCGTGGGGTGACCACTGGTTGTCGGATCGTCAACCGCCAGTCAGGCTGACCCACAGTCCGTGCGGAAAGCGCCTGACCCCTCGCCTCTGCTGCAGCAAATGCACACTCCCGATTGCCCGCGAAGACGTTGCGTTTGCGCAGCGGTATTGAGCCTCTAGCCCACACGTTGTTCAGCAGCGAACCCCTCTGCGAGATCACACGTTCCGGCAATGTTCAGCAAGTACTTCGCGCCGCTGACAGCGTCGGGGCTCTTGTTCGCGATGTCCTCCGCGCTCACCGTGCCGCCGTTGCGCTGGACCATCGCCGCGCAGCGGTCGGCGAGGTCGGCGATGATCTCGCGCAGCCTCTCCGGTCCCACCGCCGCTGCGATGTCCATCGAATGCACCACGTCGGCGAACAGCACCGTCACCTGCTTGTACTCCGCCGATCGACTGACCTGTGGGACCGATGCACCGCACTCGTTTACAGAACTTGGAGTTCGGTGGCAATTCGGTGCCGCACGACCCACACGACAGTCCCGCCGCTGTCAGCGCACCGCGACCGTCGTCCACGCCAATATCGTTTCACCGCTGGTTACACAACGTGGGTCTTATCGCCCGGCGATCGCTTGTATGTGCAGCCGCGGTCCGCATACGCAGACCCGTCATGGCCCTCTCAACACGACTCCGCGCTCGGTGGCATTGGCGATGGGGGTCCCCGTGTCCAAAATGTGGCCGAGATGCGGCCACGTTCGAGACCGGTGCGGGTGTGTCTAGCGACCGATACGCCTGACGGTCACTCCACAATCGACGCTATGCCGCTTCAGATCCACACTCAGCCAGACCCGGACCATATGTGCCAGACATGCGGAGGTCCATCCGAACTCATCTCGCAGACCATCACCCCATGGGACGGCAACGAGGAGACGGTGCGTGAAGTGTCGCCGTGGACACCACGGTGCGCAGACCCGCGGTGCCACAGCCGCAGACCACGGCATCGAAGGTAAAGAGACACACGCGTCTGCGGGCCATTGAGGCGGTCCGGTCATTGAGTGCGTCACCGACCGCCGTTACGGCATAACCTCGGCCCAACGCGGCTAACACCGTTGCGCTGTCGGCTGGATCGCGATGGACTTCGTCGACGGCACCGACGCGGCAGTGCTTCGCTACTAGTCGCCCGACTCGTACTTGAACGAGATCCCTAGCCGCACCCGGAAACCGGACACCTGCCCATTCTCGATCACGACATCCTGCCTCACCACCTCGGCCACACGCAGGTCACGAACGGTGTTGGCCGCGGTCTGGACGGCGCTTCGCGCCGCCGCCTCCCACGACTCGTCGCTGACACCGATCACCTCGGTCACTCGGTACACACTCTCCGGCATGGCTACCTCCTCTGTCCCGCCGTCTCGGCACTGCCTGGCGTGCGCAAGGACGCCCCGAGCCTTCGACGCCTGGAGCCGCTCCCCGCTAGACCGACGTTACCGCGGCTGAGGCTAGCGATGCGCCGACGTCATCCGCATGTGGCATCCTCGCACCGCACGGTGACACGTTCCTCGTCCAAGTGAGCACGTACGTCGGTCACCGAGCATCCGCGTTCTCTTCTGGGTAGAACCGGCCCCAGCTGATCATCTCGACAAGCCAGCTATCGAAGGTGACCTCCTCGCGCAGATCCTGCTGCAGCTCGGTGATGTCGTTGTCGAGGAAGTTGAGGATCTCGTCGTCGTCGTACGGCTCGTCGGTCAGGGTGGACCGATGTGGGGCCATCTCTGCATGCGGTCCGACATGTTTGTATTCGGCGGCATCCATGGCGCCTAATAGACCAAGTTTTGAGACTCTCGTATGTGGTCTATTACGAGA
>JBKOYU010000007.1:0-2727 GCA_046725575.1 Actinomycetota bacterium
CAGTAGCACTTGGTATTCGAGGCATGCGTGGGCCCGACCGGATACGGCACGGTGTGGTCGATGTCGCAGCCATAGGCGGGTCTGTCGCAGCCCGGCCACCGACAGGTCAGATCCCGGCAGCGCACAAAATCAGCCAGCTCCCGTGACGGCCGATAATGCGGCTCGGGCGGCGCATCACCGGGGTGGCGAATCTCGCGCACGCTGGCGCGCCCCATGATCGGGCCCAGCAGCGGCGCGGGCAGCGCCCCACCACCAACGACGAACGCCGGCGGTGCCGGGCAGAAGACAGTCGGGGCCGCAACACTTTCCGCGGCCGGCGGGACGTCGGCACACTCGGCCACCGGCGCGGGTGCGGGGCAGAAGGCAGGCGGCAGCGTGGCAAGCTCGGCAGCTGGCCCCGCGGCGACCGGCACGGGATCATCGTCGTCGGGCGCGGCCATCGGCGCGGCATCGACCTCAGCCTTAGCGGCCGGCGCAGGATCGTCGAGCTTCGTCTCGGCGGTCGCCGCAGGGCCCTCAACGTCAGGCTCGTCATCAGGCGCAGGATCCTCGCCGTCAGGCTCATCCGATGCGGGGTCTTCGATCTGAGGCGGGTTGGGCGGCGTGGGGTCAGGGGTGGTGGTGGTTTCGGTGCGGGCGGCGTCGACGGTGTCGGCCTGGGCCACCACGTGGATCACCGCGCCCACCGGCGGAGTGGCATCGCGGGCGGCGGCGGGGCAGCCGGTGGTGCCGCATGCGCAGGCCAACTCGGCGATGCCGGCGGCCAGCGCGGTCAACGCGTCGCTGCGCCGCTCACCCAGCGTGCGCGGATCGTCCTCGCACACCCCGCGCGCCATCCGCTCGACCCGCTGCTGCAGCACCACCGCATCCGGGGCATACAGCCGCGCCCACCGGGCACACCTACACCACCAAACCCGGCAGCGCCGCGCTGTTCCCCGCACTGTGCCAACCCACCGGGACCCTGTGGACGCCCGGACACGAACCGACAGTCTGGCCAAGCAGTGATCGCGGCGCCATGATGCCCAGGCGCCGCCACACCCGGGCCGAAAACCTCGCCCGCCGCATCGAAGCCGAACGCAAACTCAACGACGACTACATCGCCGAACGCAACAAACCGCCGCCGTTCTAGCCCCGAGCGGTTGGGCTCGGACCGCCGGCCTCCCAGGCAGGTAGCGCGCCGACCGCCGACCAATCCAGGCTGCCGCCACCCTTGGCGAGCAGTGTCAGGAACCGATCCCGAAGCAGGCTGGCGATCGGCAGCGGCGTCTGCAGTGTCTCGCCCGCTGCGAGTACGAGGCGGACGTCCTTGTGGCCCAGTTCGGCGGCGAAACCGGCCGGCTCGAACTCCTCGCGCGCGATGAGGCCGCCGTACGTCTGGTACACCGGCGCACCGAACAGCGTGGACGTGAGGATCTCGAGGTACTCGTTCTTGTCGACGCCGGCCTTGGCGACCAAAGCCATCGCCTCCCCGAGCGATTCGATCACCGAGGCGATCAGAAAGTTGCCGCTCAGCTTCACCAGATTGGCGGCCTTCGGATCGTCCGACACAACGAACGTCCGTTGGCCGATCGCGTCGAACGCCGGCGAGACCGCTTGCAGCGTCGCGGCAGCGCCCGCCGCCACCACGAAAAGCTTTGCCGCCGCGGCCGCTTCGGGTCGGCCGAACACCGGCGCCGCGACAAACTGTTGGCCCGCCTCGGTGTGCGCGGCCGTCAGCCGCTCCGACAGCGCGACGCTGATCGTGCTCGACGAGATGTGAGTGGCGCCGGGCCGCAGCGACGCGATGATGCCGTCGTTGCCGAACGCGACCGCTGAGACGGCGTCGTCGTTGGCCAGCATCGTGATGACGATGTCCCCCTCGCACGTCTCCGCGACCGACTTCGCCGGCTTCGCGCCCTGCTCCGCGAGTGCTGCGACCTTATCCTGCGACCGGTTGTAGGACGTCACCTCGTGGCCGGCCTTCAGCAGATTCGCGGCCATGCCTGCACCCATGTTTCCCAGCCCGATGAACCCAATCTTCATGCCGTCCACGATGCCGTGTGTTCCTGTGTGCCGCCGAGCAGTGCGGTTTAGTGGACGGTGTGAAGTTCTCCACGACGATGTTCCAGATGGGCAACAACACCGGCATCGAGGTGCCGGCCGATGTCGTCGCCGCACTCAACGCGGGTAAGCGGCCAGCGGTCGTCGTCAACGTCAACGGCGTGTCTGCCGGCGCGACGTGGTCGTAGGGCATGCCGTTGGGGTTGAAGTAGGGCCCGCGGTGTTCGAGAACACCGTCTTGTAGTTGAAACTCGCCTTGGGGACGCGGTAGGGCCCCGGGAAGAACATGCCGATCGCTGCGGTGGTCAGCACCGGGTATGGCGTCGGATAAGCGCCGACATCCTGGACGAAGTCGATGTCGGCGGCAAGGATATTGCCCTCGTCGTCGAACGCCATCCGGGCCTTGCCGTCGACATGGCGCGCCTGACCCGCCGACATCAGGTTTTCGCGCCGGTCCTCGATCCATTTGAGCGCCGTGGGCACCTTGCGCGCGGCCAGCAGGATGCACATGTCTTCGCGCATCGGAACGACCTTCTGGCCGAACCCGCCGCCGGTGTCCCGCATGATGACCCGCACGCCCTGCGCCGGGATGCCCAGCAGTCGCGCCGCGAACGCCCGCAGCTCGTGCGGTGTCTGGGTGGACGCCCACACCGTCAGTTCCTCCGACGACGCCTCCCACTCGACGAC
>JBKOYU010000006.1:0-3904 GCA_046725575.1 Actinomycetota bacterium
CCTTGCGATCGCCCCGGTTGCCCTGGCCTCGTCGAATTCCGGCGTCTCATGCAGTCGTCGGCGAATGAAATACGCCACTACGACGACAACTGCGCTGAGCCAGAACGGGACTCGCCAACCCCAGGAAAGCTCGGCGTCGTCTGGCAGCGACACGAACGGCAGCATGACCAGCTGCGCCAGGATGAGGCCGCCCTGCGTACCGGTCAGCGTCCAGGATGTGAAGAATGCGCGGCGGTGATCCGGCGCGTGCTCGAGCGTGAGTGAACTGGCGCCCGCCTGTTCACCGGCGGCGGAGAATCCTTGCAGTAATCGGCACACGACCAGGAGCCCCGGTGCGATCCAGCCGGCAGTGGCGAAGGTAGGCAAGCAGCCGATCAGGAAGGTCGACACACCCATCAGCACGAGAGTGAACATGAGCACGTTCCGACGGCCGATGCGGTCGCCGAAATGTCCGAGGACGAATGCGCCGACTGGGCGCGCGACGTACGCGACACCGAATGTGGCGAAGGACATCACCAGTGCAGCTTCGTCACCCGAAGGGAAGAACACCTTCGGGAAGATCAGCGCTGCCGCGGTGCCGAACACGAAGAAGTCGTAGTACTCCACGGCGCTGCCCATGAAGCTGGCCAGCGCTGCGCGCCCCGGCGTGCGGCGGGGCGAATGGTCTCCTACTCCATCGGGTTTCGTGGTTGCTATGCCGCTCATGATTCTCCTGTTTCTTCTCGGGTGGTGGTGGATCAGCCGACCAGGCGGCGGAAGTGTCGGGACATGCGTTCGGTGTCGGGGGTGATGCCGGTGATCAATGCGAAGGCCTCGGTGGCCTGGTGCACCGCCATGTGCCCGCCGTCGCAGACGCGGCAGCCGACCTGAAGGGCGGCGGTCAGCAGCTCGGTGTCCAGCGGCCGGTAGACGATGTCGGCGACCCACAAGCCGGGGTGCAGAAGCTCGGCGGCGAACGGCATGCCGGGGTGTTCGGCCATGCCGGTGGGCGTGCAATGCACGACGCCGTCGCTAGCCGGCAGCAGGACCGGCAGTTTGTCCGGCGAGGACGCGTCCACCCGCGATTCGGGGCGACGGGAGGACAGCTCACGGGCCAGGGCGGTGGCGCGTTCGATGTCGAGGTCGACGATCGTGAGGTGGTCGGTGCCGAGCCGCAGCAACGCATCACCGACGGCGGCGCCCGCGCCTCCCGCGCCCACCAGCACCACGTTGTCGGTGGCGGCGCCGGGCAGACCCTCACGGAAGCCCAGCGCGAAACCTGTTGTGTCGGTGTTGTATCCGATGGCGCGCGGTCCGTCGAAAACGACGGTGTTGACCGCGCCGAGCTCGGCAGCAAGGTCGTCGATGTCGTCGAGATGCTCGATGACGAGCCGCTTGCAGGGATGGGTGATGTTCAGCGCGTTGAAGCCGAAGGTGCGGGCCCACTCGAGCACCTCGCCGATGCGTTCGGGCGCGACGCCGACCGCGTTGAGGTCGATCGTGCGGTACACGTAGTCCAAGCCCTGCGCGCGGGCCTCGGCCATATGCAGCGCGGGGGTGAGCGAAGGGCCGACACCGGTTCCGACGAGGCCGACGAGATAAGGGGCCATGCACTCCACTCCTAATGTACGAACTAGTACGTACGTCAGTGGAGCACAGTGATCCGCGTCGCGTCAAGAGGGAAATGTGATCGGGATCGCGCGGGTCAGCGCGAGGTCAGCCAGCCGACCACGACGTCACCGAGCATTCGCCGCAGGTGAGCGTGGGTTTGTTGCTCGGTGAAGTCGATGTCGAACAGGTAGCCGAAGGTGTAGCGGTTGGCCACCTGGAACACGCAGTACGAGCTGATCACGATGTGCACGTCGAGTGCGTCGACATCGTCGCGGAATACGCCCTGCTCGCGGCCCTGGGTGAGGATCTGATCCAGCAGTGATGTGGCCGGCTGTGCCAGCGTGCGCAGCGAATCGAGACGGGCGATGAACTCGCCGCGGTGGATGTTCTCGATGGAGACCAGCCGAATGAAGTCTTGATGTTCGATGTGGTGGTCGAAGGTCATTTCCGCCACGGCACGGATGGCCTGAACCGGGTCGACGTGGTCGACCTGCACCCGTTGCTCGGCCTCTCTGATACCCCGGTACGCGTTCTCAAGGACCGCCAGATAGAGCTGCTCTTTGCCACCGAAGTAGTAGTAGATCATTCGCTTGGTGGTGCGGGTGCGCTCGGCGATCTCGTCGACACGGGCACCGGAATACCCCTGCTCGGCGAACACCGCCGTCGCGACCTCGATCAGTTCGGCCCGGGTGCGCTCGGCGTCGCGCAGCGGCTCAGGACGAGGCTCGGCGGTCACACCGGGGAGCTTACTGGCGGACTCCATTGCGCCGAGATCGACGTTTTGCATGTCGCGTCTCGGATTTTCCTCCGAAATGTCCGTTTGGGCGTCACACGTAACACCTCCTTGTGTTGTAACTAACTATTTCGTACATTAGTTGCGTCTGGAGGTTTCACCCATGAAGACGTGCATCGCAACGGTGTCACTGAGCGGGTCGCTCACCGAGAAACTGCACGCCTGCGCGGCGGCCGGTTTCGACGGTGTGGAGCTCTTCGAACCCGACTTGATCGCCAACGACCACAGCCCCGAGGAGATCCGAGCCCTCGCCCGCCGACTTGGGCTGTCGCTGGAGCTTTACCAGCCGCTGCGCGACATCGAGGGCGTCGACGAAGAGACCTTCGCCGACAACCTGCGCCGCGCCGGTGCCACTTTCGTCACGGCACAACGCCTCGGCATCGGTGTGGTGCTGGTGTGCAGCAACGTCGCAACCGCGACTTTCGACTCCGACGAAGTGTCCGCCGATCAGCTGCGTCGTCTCGGTGACCTCGCGCGGCACTACGACATCAAGGTGGCGTTCGAGGCGCTGGCCTGGGGCCGCTTCGTCGACGACTACCGCCGTGCGTGGCGCATCGTGCAGCTCGCCGACCACCCGAATGTCGGTGTCTGCCTGGACAGCTTCCATGTGCTCTCACGCGGACACGACCCAGCCGCCATCGAGGACATCCCGGCCGAGAAAATCTTCTTCCTCCAGCTGGCCGACGCGCCCGCGCTGAAGATGGACGTGCTGTCCTGGAGCCGCCACCACCGGCTTTTCCCCGGCGAGGGGGACTTCGATCTGGCGACGTTCGTCTCGCACGTGCTGGCCACCGGATACCAGGGCCCGCTGTCGCTGGAGGTCTTCAATGACACCTTCCGCCAGACCGATCCCGACCGCACTGCCGTACACGCGCTGCGATCGCTGATCTGGTTGCAGGACAAGACCGCCGGCCAGCATCCGGAAGGTTGGCGACGCGACTTAACCGCGCTCACCGCCGCGAAGCCGCCCGGCGGCTTCGACTTCGTGGAAGTCAAGGCGGAGGACACCAGCGAGGTCGAGGTGCTGCTGCAGCAGCTCGGCTTCACCCCGCGCGGGCGCCATCGCACGAAGCCCGTATCGCTGTGGCTAGCCGGCGACGCCCGCGTCGTGCTCAACGAACAGCAGGCCCGAGACCAGGTCCCGCACGTCGCCGCTGTCGGCGTTGAGGTGCCCGACGCCGCTGCGACCTCACGGCGAGCCGCCGAACTGATGGCCCCACTCGCCTACCGCCGCACCTACGCGTCCGAACAAGTCCTCGGTGCCGCAGTCGCTCCCGACGGCACCGAGATGTTCTGGGTGACCGAGCCGACGTGGGTTGACGAGTTCAAGAACGGTCTACCGGTCGCACCGACGCCGGTACACACCATCGACCACGTCAACCTGTCGCAGCCCTGGCAGACCCTCGACGACGCGGTGCTGTTCTTCACCAGTGTTTTCGGGTTGTCCGCCGATGTGCCCACCGAAATGCCCGGACCAAAAGGGTTGGTACGCAGCCAATCCATGCGAACGACGGACGGTGC
>JBKOYU010000202.1:0-2255 GCA_046725575.1 Actinomycetota bacterium
CTTGAGTTCGATGGTCGGAGTGATGGACAGCGCCGCTTGTTCGGCCTCGCGGATCGCTTCTTCGCGGTTGACGCCGAGCGGCATCTCCTGAATCTTCTCGTGCAGCTTGATGATTGCGTGCAGCAGCATCTCCGGCCGCGGGGGGCAGCCGGGCAGATAAATGTCGACCGGCACCACGTGATCTCCGCCTTGCACGACGGCGTAGTTATTGAACATCCCGCCGGAAGACGCGCACACACCCATCGCTAACACCCATTTGGGCTCGGCCATCTGGTCGTATACCTGCCGCAGCACCGGCGCCATCTTCTGGCTGACGCGTCCGGCGACGATCATCAGGTCGGCCTGGCGGGGTGTTGCGGAGAATCGCTCCATCCCGAATCGGGCGATGTCGAAGCGCGGGCCCGCCGTGGCCATCATCTCGATGGCGCAGCAGGCCAGGCCAAACGTTGCAGGCCAGAGCGAGCCCTTGCGGACGTAGCCGGCCACCTTCTCGACGGTGGACAGCAGGATTCCGCCGGGCAGCCGTTCTTCTAGTCCCAATTCAGGCCTCCTCGGCGCCACACGTAGGCGTAGGCCACGAACACCACGACCATGAAAAGAAGCATCTCTACCAGTGCGAACACGCCCAGGCTGTCGAACGCCACCGCCCACGGGTATAGGAACACGATCTCGATGTCGAACACGATGAACAACATCGCGGTGAGGTAATACTTGATCGGAAATCGCTGGCCTGCTGCGTGCGCGGTCGCCATCTCCGGCACCGGTTCGATGCCGCATTCGTAGGCTTCCATCTTCGAATGGTTGTAGCGGCGCGGCCCGATCAGCAGTGCAATGCCGACCGACCCCACGGCAAACGCAGCCGCGATCGCGCCGAGTACCAGGATTGGCGTGTACAAGTTCATGCCGAAAACGCGCTCCCTCGTGGGCTGTCGATGTGAGCTTACCCACACCCTAGCGAGCTTTATGTCGGGTGCCACGCATTTTGGTTAGAGTCGCTATTAGCTGCACGCAGCCATGTTGGCGTGCCTCGAAAAGGCAAGGGCAGCAGGGTGATTCGTGCCGCGGCTACTGCGCGGGGGCGCGCAGCAGTGACACCACGGCATCGCCCAAACGGATCGGGTCGATCGGGTGGGGAACCGCGGCTTCGGCGCGTGACCAGTTGGCGAGCCATTTGTCGTCGGCGCGTCCGGTCAGCACCAGCACAGGTGGGCAGTCGGCAATCTCGTCCTTGAGCTGTTTGGCGATCCCCATGCCGCCGGCTGGGGTCGCCTCCCCGTCCAGGATGACCAGATCGAACCCGCCTTCGTCCATCTGCCTGATCACCATCGGCGGCGTGGCCACCTCGACGTAGGTCAGCTCGGGAAGGTCGGGATGCACTCGCTTGCCCAGCGCCAGCTGCACCTGCTCGCGGGTCCTGGGGTTGTCGCTATAGACGAGGATGCGGAGCGGGCGGGAAGCCTGAGTCATGCGCCAGATGCTATCCGCGCCGGAACACGACGTCGCCGGAAATCGTCGCCTTGTCGGGGATCATCCCCATCATGTTGCCGTCGACGCCGAAGTCCTTGCGGTCGATGGTGGCCTGCGCGCGCAGCCGCACCGCGCCATCGTCGAGCACCGCGACCTTCGTCCGCAGCGGCAACGATGCGGTGGTGCCTTTGACGGTGAGTTGTGCTCGCAAATCGACCGTGTCGCCGTCGATGGCCTCGGCGTTGGTCACCACCACGCTGATATCGGGAAACTTCGCGACGTCAAAGAACTTCTCCGAGAGAAGGTCCTTGTCCCGCTTGCCCATCTTGGTGTCCAGCGATTCGACCTTGACATCGATGCGCCCGAATACCGTTTGGGTGCCGGTGATTTGGCCGTCACCGCTGAGCTCCGTGAAGCGGCCCTTGACCGGCACCAGCCCCCACGCGGACTTGGCCCTGAACTCGATCGTCGATCGGCTCGGATCTACGCTCCACACGCCGACGGATGCGGGATCGCTGAGAAGTTCTTGTGTGCTTGCCATGTCACCTCCGCTATGACTCCAGCAGTGGGGCGATCTCCGCCGGGTCGAAATACTCGTCGATGCGACTGATCAGACCGTTGGCGCCCAATTTGATCACGATGCAGATCCGCATCGCGATCGATCCGCCGTTGCGGCCGTTGGCGTGCAAGATGTGTTGCTGCACAAAACCACTGTCGAAAAACTGGCGGTCGAGGATCTCGTAGCGGCGATCGGTCGTCGTGTTGACGAACCAGGCGATGACCCGCAG
>JBKOYU010000468.1:0-2879 GCA_046725575.1 Actinomycetota bacterium
GCCCGTGCTTGTCGACGAACGCCTCACTGGCCACGATCGCCGCGCCCGAACCGTCGGAGGTCGGCGAGCACTGCAGCTTGGTCAGCGGATCGGAGATCATCTTCGCCGCCAGGATGTCGTCGAGTGAATACTCCTCCTGGAACTGCGCGTACGGGTTGTTCACCGAGTGCTTGTGATTCTTGTAGCCGATCTTGGCGAAATGCTCTGCGGTGGTGCCGTATTGGCGCATGTGCTCGCGTCCCGCGGCACCGAACATCCACGGCGCCACCGGAAATGCGAACTCGTCGATCTCGGCCATCGCCTTGACGTGCTTGCCCATCGGGGATTCGCGGTCCTGCGCGCCGCCTTGAAGCGGGCCGGGCTGCATCTTCTCGAAGCCGAGCGCGATCGCGCAGTCGACAAGCCCGCCGCGCACAGCCTGCGCCGCAAGGAACAGCGCCGTCGAACCCGTCGAACAGTTGTTGTTGACGTTGACGATCGGGATGCCGGTCATCCCGAGCTCGTAGAGCGCCCGGTTACCGGACGTCGAGTCGCCTGCCACATAGCCGACGAAGCCCTGTTCCACCTCGGAGTAGTCGATGCCCGCGTCCTTCAACGCGTTGGTCCCTGATTCGCGCGCCATGTCCGGGTAGTCCCAGCCCTCGCGGCGGCCCGGTTTCTCGAACTTGGTCATGCCCACGCCGACGACGAACACCTTGTTTGGCATCGCAGTTGTCCCTTCGCTGTTCCTGCGATCGACAGAAACACAAAGGGCGCGAACTGTCTAGATGCCCTAGCGACGCGCTGTCCAGGCGCCGTATCCGCCGGCCAGGTAATGCACACGGTCGTAGCCGAGCCGGCTGAGCCGTTCGGCGGCGGGAAGGGCGTGTCGCGACGAGACGCTGCAGACCACGATTTCGCGATGGCGGTCGGTGATCTGGTCGGCGATGGCCGTGGGGTCGATGAGCAACGCCCCGGTGATGCTGCCCTGATGGCGGGCCACCTGGGGGCGGATGTCGACGAGCAGCGCGCCCGCTCCGTGACGGCGCCGCGCGGTAGCCGCCGAGATGGGCTGTGGCAGAGCCAGGTTTTCCGTGGGGTCGTTGAGCGAAGTGGTCATCGTCGTCGTTTCTCTGGGAGGTAGTGCGGGGGCCCCGCCGCCGCAGCGGGGCCCCCGCGTGGGGGAGGGGTCTATTCGAAGTAGCCGGTGTATTCGGGGCAGTAGGCGTTCACCGTGGTGACCACGAAGACGGCGGCCTGATGGGTGGTCAGATCCGTGTTGTCCAGGATCTCCTGGCCGAGGTCCACTGGGTCGGCGCCGTCATCGAGCGCGCTGCACACATAGTGGGCGTTGGAGATGGCGGCCTTCGGGCTGTCGTAGGAGATGCCCTCGCTGCTGATCTCGGTCAGGAACGCGTCGTCTACCGAGGTGACGGCGCCGGCGGTGCCGGCGGCAGCAACGGCGGCAAGTCCGAGGGCGCCCGCGACGAGCGCGGTGCCGGCGAACTTGGTGAGGCGATGCGTGGCGAACATTGGACTCCTTGGTGATGTCGTTTGTTCCGGTTGTTTCCGGGCTGACATCAGAGTCCGATAGGTGCCTTGGTGGATTCTTGAAGGATTCTTGGCGGCGGTGGCGACGGGGTTCAGCGCGGTGCGTCAGCCGTACTTGAGCTCGAACCGTTTGAGCATCTTGCGCAGGTCGGTGCCATCGATCATCCGCATGTCGACGTAGAGCAGCCCGTCGACCTCGCCGTAGTCGTGGATCGGCACCACATGCGGTTCCTGCAGCCGGCCCGCGGAATGGGCCTCACGCTGCAGCCGCTTGCGGAACACCGGGTCGTGAGACGCCGACTCGGGCAACAGTTTCAGCGCGACGATGCGATCTTTGACGGTGTCCTCGGCCTCGTAGACCTCACCCATGCCGCCCTTGCCGAGCAGCCGCCGCAAGCGATATGGGCCGATCTGGGAACCCACGCGTGATTCCCGCCCAGGGTCGCTCATCGGTGTGCTCCTCGGATGCGTTTGCCAGCGAACACACCCTAATGCCGGACTACGTCTCGCGCGGAGCGATCTCGAACGTGAACTCGTGGTCGCAGATGCGGATCCGGTCGCCTTGGGCCAGCGTTGCTGTGCCGCGAATGCGTTCGCCGCGCACGTCGACGCCGTTGGCCGAGCGCAGATCGGTGATCACGAAACTCGTGCCGGTGTCGATGATGACGGCGTGGTGGCGGCTGACGTTGGCGTCGTCGAGCACGATGTCGTTGTCGGTGAGCCGCCCGATCCGGGTGGCGGCGGCTCGCAGTGGATAGACCCGCCCGTTCGTCGAACGCAGACTCGCCTGTGCCGATGGCGCGTTGACCAACGTGCGCAGTTCGATGTTGTGGGCGGTGCGCACCGCGGTGGTCTTGGCCGCCTTCTTCACGTCGAGCGGTTCCTGGCGCAGGATCCGTTCGTGCAGGGCACGCACCGTCGGGCCTGGGTCGATCCCCAGGTCCTCGGCGAGTGTCGTCTTTAGCCGCTGGTAGGCGTCGAGCGCCTCCGATTGACGTTCGGCGAGGTAATAGGCGGTGATCAATTGCGCCCACAACGGCTCGCGGTAGGGGTGTTCGACCGTCAACGATTCGAGCTCGCCGATGACGCCATGGCCACGCCCACAAGCGATTTCGGCCTCCGCCCGCGCGGTGTGCGCCACCACCTTGTCCTCGGTCAACGCGGTGGCAAACCCGTCGACGAACTGGAAGTCGCGCAGATCCTCCAGAACCGGTCCGCGCCATTCGGCCAGCGCGGTCGTCAGGTGGCGGCTGGCTTGCTCGAAGTGGCCGGCGGCGGCGGCCTGCACGCCCGCCGTCTTCTCGAGGATGAATCGGCCGATGTCGCACGCGGAGTCATCGACCTTGAGC
>JBKOYU010000375.1:0-4587 GCA_046725575.1 Actinomycetota bacterium
CCGCCAGCCTGCTCGACGCGGGCCACCCGGTGCTGCTCGAGTCGTTTCTCGACGGGCCCGAGGTGTCGCTGTTCAGCATCGTCGACGGCGAGACAGTGGTGCCGCTGCTGCCCGCGCAGGATTTCAAGCGGGTTGGTGACCACGACACCGGGCCCAACACCGGCGGCATGGGTGCCTATGCGCCGCTGCGGTGGCTGCCCGACGAGGTGGTCTCGCAGATCGTCAACGACGTAGTGAAACCCGTTGCGGCGGAGATGGTTCGGCGGGGCTGCCCGTTCACGGGTCTGCTGTACGCCGGGTTGGCGATCACGTCGCGGGGGCCGGCGGTGGTCGAATTCAATTGCCGTTTCGGCGATCCCGAGACGCAGTCCGTGCTGGCGCTGCTGGAAACCCCGCTCGGGCAGCTGCTGCGCGCCGCCGCGACCGGTCAGCTGGCCGACCAGCCGCCGCTGCGCTGGCGCGACGGCTACGCCGTGACGGTAGTGGTGGCGGCGGAGAACTATCCGGGCCGGCCGCGGGTGGGCGACGTCATCCACGGCGCCGAAGCCGACGGCGTGCTGCACGCCGGCACCGCGCGCCGCGACGACGGCGCGATCGTGTCCTCGGGCGGACGAGTGCTGTCGGTTGTCGGGACGGGCCCCGACCTGGTCGCCGCGCGCGACGCCGCTTACACGCTGACGAAGTCGATTCGCTTGCCGGGCAGCCACTTTCGCAGCGACATCGGCCTCGCCGCGGCTGAGGGCCGGGTCAGCGTCTAGGTCGTCAGCAGCGGCGCCATCCAGGCGATCTCGGCAGGCAGCTGCGAGCTCCAGAATCCCCCGTCGTGACCGCCGGGGGAGAACCCACCCGATGGCGGGCTGGGCAGCTGGACGATGAACTGCTTCGTGGCCGAATAGAAGGGATCGCTATTGCCGCAATCGATCCGGATCGGGATCTGGCCCAGCTGCGGCAGACCCCACACGCTATTGGCCGCGTAGTCGCCGGTGCCGTCGAACGCACCGGGCGCGGCCGCACCGGACGACGTCCACACCGCCGGGCTCACCGCGCAGATCGCGGCGGTGCGGGCCGGGCCGAGCCTCGCGCCGAGCAGCAGCGCGCCGTAGCCGCCCATCGACCAGCCGAGGAACCCGACCCGTGAGGTGTCGAGTCCTTGCGAGGCCAGCATCGGGATCAGCTCGCCCAGCACCATCGCGCCGGAGTCTTCGCCGGACGCCCGCTTGTGCCAGTAGCTTCCGCCGCCGTCGACCGCGACGACCGCGAACGGCGGAATGCCCGCCGCGACGGCCTGCGCCAAGCCCTGCTCCACTCCGCCGGCCATCACGCCCGCGGCGTCCTGGCCCTTGCCGTGTAGCGCGATCACCGGACGCAGCGACGCGGTCTGGCCCGGCGGGCGGGCGATCGCCCAGGTAGTCGAGACGCCGCCGCGCGCGGCAGACACGAACGAGCCGTCGACGTACGTCGGCTGCACGGCGGCCGGCGGAGGCTCCAGCGGTGGCGGCGGAGCCAGCGGCGCACCGGCGCTCGTCATCGACACCGGCGCCGCGTTAACGGGCGCGCTTTGCGTGTGCAGCGCAGAGCCCAATGCGAACGCGCCGGCCGCCCCGGCCGCGGCACCGACGCCAAGGCGCAGAATCGCGCGACGGCTCAGTTCGGGCATGCGGGCCATCATGCCATCGGCGGTTGGCGCTGCCGCCTCCGGCTTCCCTGAGTAAAGCCTGATGATTAGCCGAAAGCGCGATGCCGCAACCCGCTGACTGGCAGCATGCTAGAGGTGGAGGCAGCGGTCACTCCCAAGGGAGAACGTCGGCGGTATGCGCTGGTCAGCGCCGCCGCTGATCTGCTGTGCGAGGGCGGGTTCGACGCCGTGCGGCACCGCGCAGTCGCCCGCCGCGCAGGGCTGCCGCTGGCGTCGACGACCTACTATTTCTCCTCCCTTGACGACCTCATCGCAAAGGCCGTCGAACACGCGGGCGCGCGCGAGGCCGAGCACTTGCGGGCGCGGGTGGCCGCGTTGTCACGGCGGCGCCGGGGTGCGGAGTCTACGGCCGATGTGTTGGTGGACTTGTTGGTCGGTGAGGCCAACGGGCTGCGGGTCACCGAGCAGTTGATCTCCCGATACGAGCGCTACATCGCGTGCGCGCGTCAGCCCGGGCTGCGCGATATCGAGCGCCGCATTCTGCAGCAGCGCACCGATGCGGTGGTGGAGGTCGTCGAGCGGTCCGGCCGCGCGGTGCGCGCGGAATTGCTCACCGCGCTGGTGTGCGCCGTCGACGGTGCGGTGGTAGCAGCATTGGTGGGCGATGGTGACGGTCCGCGGGCGACGGCCCGCGCGACATTGATCGATGTGATCGACGTGCTCGCGCCGATCGATGAGAGAGTGGCACGAGTCTGATAAGCGGCCTCGCACAAGGCTTTTGGCGTGCAGGTCGACTAACCGCCCAGCTGCCGACGGATCGCGGTCAACTCGCGTTGGGCCTTTTCGATTAGCGCCTGAACCTGTTCGAGGCGCGGAAGGACATCGTCGGCCTGTGATTGTTGCGCCGGACGCCCGCGCGATGCCGCCGCGAGATCGGGTGGAAGCGTTGGTGTCACGATGTAGCCGGTCTCGAGGTCGCCGTAGACCGTCACATCGTCCGGCCGGTGGTACCGATAGAGGGCGACATACGCACAAACCACGGCGTCGACTGGATCCTCGTCCCTGTCGAGTTGGCTCGGTCTGGTCGCGGCCTCGACGCGTCTGCGCAGCTCCACCCACGCCACGTTGTGGTTCACCCTCAGGCGCGGGGTCGCGCGGTCGAGTCCCTCGATCAGCGTCATCAACTTCAACAACTCGGCGTGGCGATCCTCGAAGGCGCCCCTCTTGTACTTCAACGTCTTCTTGAGTTGGAACAACACGACCGTCGCTGGGTGCGGATAAACCTCGATCGCCCTCCGGCCCGCGGACGATGCGGGATCCATGTCGAGGCCGAGCGCGGTCGCTAACCGCGCGCCGCGGGGATCCTTGCATTCGGGCTTGTCGGTGAACGCGGGACGTGCACCGGCGTCGAACCGCTGAAAATCGCGGTTGAGGGCGCTCTCGCACGGCCGATATCCGGTTGGATTGTTGACGATCAGCGGCGCATCGATGGCCACCAGACACTCGCCGTTGACGTACGGCGCCAGTGCCTCCTCGATGCTCGCGTCGTCCTGCGCGACGCCGACGTGCAGGAGTCGGCCGTCGGAATCGACAACTGCGACGCCGGTGTCGTTTTTCTCGCCCCACGCGAGATCGAGCCCAACGAAGTACATAGGCCTACTGTGCCTGATCCCCACGCTAACTCCGCCGCCGTAAGCTGTGTGTCTGTGACGATCCCTAATGTGCTGGCCAGCCGGTACGCCGGCGACGAGATGGTGGCGATCTGGTCACCGGAGGCCAAGGTCGTCGCCGAACGCCGGCTGTGGCTGGCCGTCTTGAGGGCGCAGGCCGAGTTGGGTGTCGACGTGCCCTCCGGCGTGGTGGACGACTACGAGCGGGTTTTGGAGGACGTCGACCTGTCCTCGATTGCCGCGCGGGAACGTGTGCTGCGCCATGACGTCAAGGCGCGCATCGAGGAGTTCAACGCGCTCGCGGGCCATGAGCATGTGCACAAGGGCATGACGAGCCGTGACCTCACCGAAAACGTTGAGCAGTTGCAGATCCGCCGGTCTCTCGAGTTGGTGCATTCCCACGGCGTCGCGGTGGTGGCGCGGCTGGCCGAGCGGGCGATCAGCTACCGCAACCTGGTGATGGCGGGGCGCAGCCACAATGTCGCCGCGCAGGCCACCACGTTGGGCAAGCGATTCGCGTCGGCGGCCGAGGAGATGCTTCTTGGGCTGACGCGGCTGCGCTCATTGATCGACCGGTATCCGTTGCGCGGCATCAAGGGCCCGATGGGCACCGCGCAGGACATGCTCGACCTGTTCGGCGGCGACACTTCTAAGTTGAGCGAGTTGGAGCGGCGGGTCGCCGAATTCTTGGGCTTCACAGAGATTTTCACCAGTGTCGGGCAGGTCTATCCGCGGTCGCTGGACCACGACGTCGTCTCCGCGCTGGTGCAAGTTGGGGCGGGGCCTTCGTCGCTGGCGCACACCATCCGGCTAATGGCGGGCCACGAGCTGGTGACGGAGGGCTTCGCGCCGGGGCAGGTCGGCTCGTCGGCCATGCCGCACAAGATGAACACCCGGTCGTGCGAGCGGGTGAACGGGCTGCAGGTTGTGCTGCGCGGCTATGCGTCGATGGCCGCAGAATTGGCGGGCGCGCAATGGAACGAGGGCGACGTGTTCTGCTCGGTGGTGCGCCGGGTCGCGCTGCCGGACGCGTTCTTCGCGATCGACGGGCAGATCGAGACGTTCCTGACTGTGCTCGACGAGTTCGGCGCTTACCCCGCGGTGATCCAGCGTGAACTCGACCGCTACCTGCCGTTCCTGGCCACCACGCGGATCCTGATCGCGGCGGTGCGTGCCGGCATGGGCCGGGAAGGCGCGCACGACGTGATCAAAGAGCATGCGGTCGCGGTCGCATTGGCGATGCGGGAGAAGGGTTTGGAGCCCGATCTGCTCGACCGGCTG
>JBKOYU010000264.1:0-2687 GCA_046725575.1 Actinomycetota bacterium
CCGCTTCTCGAACGGGCCGCGTAGCACCCACCCGTATCCGGCCGTGACGCGGGAGATCTCACGTCAGGCGTTCCTTCGCAACGCGCTCGGCAGTGTTGCCGCCGGTGCGCTGTTGGGCTCGTGCCGATCAACCGTGCCAGACGCGACGACGCCGCCCACGGCTACAAGCTCGCAGAGCCCGTCCAAGGCGTCCGACCCGCAAGACTTTGGTGCCCTCGATGATGCGATCGAAGGCCGAGTCATCCTGCCGTCCAGCGCGGAGTACACCGCGGCGAAGAGGGTCTTCAATACGCGATTCGACGACTCGTCGCCGGCCACGGTCGTCGTGGCGAAATCGACCGGCGACGTGCAGCAGGCGGTGGAGTTCGCGGCGAGAAACGACATCAAGGTCGCCGCACGCAGTGGCGGGCACTCTTACATCGGTGCTTCGGCTGCCAACAGCGCAATGGTCATCGATCTACGGCAGCTGCCCGGCGAGGTCACCTACGACGACGGCCGCGAGCTCGCGACGGTTTCGGCTGCAGCACAACTGGATTCGGTGCAGACAGCACTGGCAGCGCATGGACGATCGATCCCCAGCGGCAGCTGTCCGACCGTCGGCGTCGCCGGTCTGGCGTTGGGTGGTGGGCTTGGGTCCGATGCCCGGCGTTCAGGGCTGACGTGCGACGCGCTGGTGTCGGCTTCCGTCGTATTGCCCAGCAGCGAAGCGATCACGGCGTCGGCGGGCGACCATGCCGATCTGTTCTGGGCGCTGCGGGGCGGCGGTGGCGGCAATTTCGGTGTCGTGACGTCGTTCACATTTCGAACGTTTCCGGTAACCGACAGGGACGTCGTCACCCTGGTGTTCCCTGAGGGCACGACCCAGCGCGCAATCCTTGGCTGGCACGAGTGGCTGCACACCGCCGATCGCGCGATTTGGGGCATGGTCAACGCCACGGCGGGTTCGGGCCCCGGGGGTTGCACCATCGTGTTGGCGACGCCCGCAGGCGACGGGCCGAGCAGAGCAAGGGACCTCAACGCCGCAATCGGCGTGCAGCCCGTCAGCAATATGAGCCGAACGCTCGACCGCATGGACTTCGTCCACTACTTCGAAGGCGGCGCGCAAACAGCACAGCCGCGTGCGTTCGTGGCGGGGTCCGACATCATCGGGGAGATGACATCTGCCGCCGCGGACTCGATCGTCGCCGCCACATCGGCATGGCCACATGACGTGGGCGCATCGACGGCGGTCATCGAGTCGCTGTCTGGAGCGGTGAGCGACGTCGATTCCGGCGACACCGCATTTCCATGGCGACGTCAGGCGGCGTGCGTCCAGTGGTATACGGAGACGCCGAGTGTCGAAACCGCGACCGAGTGGCTGGCCAGTGCACATGCGGCGGTGCAACCGCACTCGGTCGGCGGCTATGTCAATTACGTCGAACCAGAAACGCCTCCATCGCGCTATTTCGGGGGCAATCTCGAGCGGCTCGCCGCCATCCGGCAGAAGTACGACCCCGACGGGTTGATGTATTCGGGCATGTGACATCTGTGGGCTGCCGGGCGACATACCGATATGGACACATCGAGCTGCTACCGGATCGCACGCATCGTCGGGGCGGCGGCATGGGCACTACCCATCGCATTCATCCACCTGCCGACCGCAGCCGCGGATCCGTGCCCAGACGTCGAAGTCGTGTTCGCTCGCGGCACGACTGAGCCGCCTGGTGTTGGTGGTGTCGGACAAGCGTTCGTCGATTCGCTTCGTTCGCAATTAGGCGGGCGATCGGTTGGGGTGTATGCGGTCGACTACCCCGCCAGCAGGGATTTCGACAGCAGCACACCGGCAGGTGCCAATGATGCGGGCAGCCATATCCAGACCACTTCGGTGAACTGTCCGAACACCCGAATGGTGCTCGGCGGATACTCCCAAGGCGCAGGGGTGATCGATCTTTCGACCGCGGCAATGCCACCACAGGTCGCCGATCATGTCGCTGCCGCGGCCCTTTTCGGGGCTCCGAAGAGTGCCTTTGCGGACACACTCTCCCCCGGCCCTTTGCCCACGATCGGCCCTCTGTACGCAGCCAAGACCATTGACTTGTGCGTACCCAATGATCCGATCTGCTCCGACGGGTGGGACATGCGTGCGCACGTTGCGTACGTCGAGACCGGGATGGTCGACCAGGCAGCAACTTTCGCCGCCAGTCGCATCTAGGGCGGACGAAAATGCATGCCTCCACCAATCTCCTACACGGCTTCGCTAGCTGCCCAGGAGCAAGTTCTCAGAGTGTTGCCAGGAACGAGTAGTGCGGGTTGACGATTGGCTACGGATTACTGAGAATTCACCTGCAATCCACTTCGGTCAGGATGACGGCATCTGGGGCCCAGTAATACTTAGCGGCTGTCTCACGACATGGGTGACATCGTTGCGAGTCGGGAGGTCGGCCATGGCGAAGCCGCAGTTCGTCGCTACCGCAGTCGTGTTGGAAGGATTCGGCAAACTCAAGGGCGCCGATGGCGCTCCGATCGAAGATGCGCCGCCTTCCCCTCGACGCGCGCGCAGAGTCGCGGTGTGCCAGCATAGGACCGTGACGCCACGCCGGATCGCGGTATCGATCGGTGCTGCGGCAGTTGCGACTTGGGCCTTGCAGGGTGCACCGATTCCGCCCGCGCAGGCGGCCCCGTGCCCCGACGCCGAGGTGGTATTCGCC
>JBKOYU010000172.1:0-11169 GCA_046725575.1 Actinomycetota bacterium
GGTATGCGGTGCGCCAGTCCTCGTCGAGCGGCGCGCCCTCGACGGGTGGGGTGTCCGTCAGTGGACCGAAGTCCTTGCGCGCGGCCGCAGTGAACGCCAGCGCCAGTCCTCCCACATGTGCCACGAGATCGCGCAGGCTCAGCTTTTCGCACGGGGTCCGGCCATTGAGCTGCTCGTCGGAGATGTTCATCAACACGTCGGCTGTGCGTGTACACGCTGGGGTCGTATCGATCATGTCCTTACTGACCTCCTTCGCGACGAAATGTCATCGCGGTCAGAGATCGTTGCCCGCGTAGGACAAGTTGAAACTCTTGTTGACCAGTGGGAAGTCGGGGACGATCGTGTCCGTCATCGCGACGGGCAGCGCGGGCCAGTTGAACCACGACGGGTCGACGATCTTCGAACGGGTGAAACGGGCATCCCCGTCGATCTCCACCCGGTGCACAATTGTGCCGCGCCAGCCTTCGACGATTCCGACACCGCTGCCCGGGCCCGGCGCCGCTGCGCCCGTGTATTCGGTTGGGCCGGTGTGTGATTCGACCAGGTGACACGCCAACTCGGCCGACGCGGCGAACTCGTCGCGCCGCACCGTGTAGCGGGCCAGCACGTCGCCGACAACAGATCCCGCCTCGATGACCGGCAGCTCGACCGCGGGGTGCTCGAGCCGGGCGTCGGTGCGGACTCCGCTGGCTCGGGCGACGTAGCCCAGGCAGCCCATCGCGCGTGCATCATCAGGGGTCAGGACGGCAGTGCCCGCGAACCGGTCATGAACCACGCCGTTGCCGAGCGTCAACTCGGCCACTTCGGCGAGGTCCGCCGCGACGGCCCGTATTTCGCCGGGGTCGGGAAGTTCACGCAGCATGACCCCGCCCGGCCGGATGGCGCCACGCAGTAGCCGGTGCCCGGACACCGACTCGTTGAGCCGCAGCAGCCGCTCACGGATCCGCTGGGCGTGCGCATTCGCCAGCGAGAAGCCGACGTCGTTGGCTAGCAAGCCCAGGTCGGCGGCGAGGTTGTGCAGCCGCTCGAGCTCGACGACCAGTGCCCGAAGCCGGTGCACCTCGTCTGGCATGGAGACACCCAGCGCATCATCGACGGCAAGGCTGTGCGCCAACGCATGGCCGGCGGAGGTGTCGCCGCTGACCCGTTCGGCCAGCTCGACGGCGTCCGTGGCGGTGCGGCCGTGAAAGAGCTTCTCCACGCCGCGGTGTACGAACCACAGCCGCGCCTTCAACCGCAGGATGGTCTCGCCGACGACGGAGAACCGGAAGTGGCCCGGTTCGATCAGGCCCGCGTGCACGGGTCCGACGGGGATCTCATACACCCCCGTTCCCTCGACGGTGACGAACGGGAACCGCCCGCCCGTCGCGAATTCTGGTGCGGGCCCGGCATCGGCGCGCATCGGATGCCAGTCCTCGGGCCAGTGCGCGTGCCGGACCAGGCGGCGCGGCCGGGGATGACCGATTGGTCGGATGCCGTACAGGTCGGCCATCTCACGTTCAAAGCGGCTCGCGGGGAAGGACAGATACGCCAGCGACGGCACCGCCGGATCGCTTGCGGGCACGAGGCATTCGAGCTCGACCCGGCGGTCCGGCCGGCTGGCCAGGAACAGGTACACCACCCGCATCCTGTCGCAGTCGTCGTGGCCCGCTACCAAGGCCAATCGAAACCCGGTGGCGAGGAGTTCCTCCGCCTTGTCGGGCAGCGCATCTCGAGAAAGTCTGTACAGCACCAGATTCCGGCTCATCGCGACGCCTCGACCTGGCCGGCGGCGGTGCTCAACAGATCGGTGAGCGGGCCCGCGCTCACCCCCAACACGAGTGAGGTGGCAACACCGACCAGCAGCGCCGCCGCGACGGTGGCCGGCACGACGATCGTCGGCGCCCCGTCGGCAGGCGCGCCTAGCAGCATCCGGCCGCCATTGCGCACCAGCGCGGCGAAGGCGACCCCAATCAGCAACAGCGCAGCACCGAGAACCCAGGCCATCTGTGCATTGGCCAACGACCGGGCGATGGCCAGCTCACTGGCGAACATCGCGAATGGCGGCAACCCCAGCAGCACGATCAGGCCGACCGCGAACGACACCCCGACCAGCCGCGAGCGGCGCACTATCGCGGTGACGTCTGCGATCGCGGTGGAACCGTGAGCCGCCTGCAGCTGTCCACTGGCCAGGAACAGCATGGTCTTGCCGATGCCGTGCGCCAGTACGTGCAGCAGCAGCGCGGCGATGGCCAGCGTGGTCCCGGCCGCGGCGGCAATCGCGATCAGGCCCATGTTCTCCATCGAGGAGTAGGCGAGCATCCGTTTGATATCACCGGTCACCGTCAGCATCAGCGCTGCAATCAGCAGCGTCGCCAGGCCGAGCACCACCAGGCCGGTGCGCATGAAGGTCGGGCCGGTCGCCACGTCGACGATCGGTTTGATCCGGATCAGCACCGAGAACGCCACCGACAGCAGCACCCCACTCATCAGCGCGGAAACCGGCGCAGGCGCCTGACTATGCGCGTCGGCCAACCAGGTGTGGAACGGGAACAGGCCGGCCTTGGCGCCGTAGCCGATCAGCAACAGGCCCCCGGCCAGTCGCGTGACGCCGGGGTCGAGTTCGTCGGCATACGCGAAGAGCACGTCGAGATTCAATGCCTGCGCACTCGGCGCGCCGGCGTGCTGGGCCGCGTAGTACAGCAGCACGGTGCCCAGAAACGCCATCGCGATGCCGACGGAGCAGATGATCACGTACTTCCACGTCGCCTCCAATGCCGTGCGGGTTCGGCGGTGCCCGACCAGGAAGGCGGTGATGACGGTGGTGGCCTCGATCGCCACCCAAACGACACCAATATTGTTGGCGCACACGGCCAATGCCATTGCAGCGAGGAATAGTGGTGTCAGCACCCCGTAGAGCCGGGCGCCGTCGGCATCGGTGTGGCCGTGCTCCAATTCGGTGTCGATGTACCCGATGCTGGCCCACGTGGCCAACGTGCCCACCACGCCGATGACGATCACCATGGTGACCGAGAGCCCATCGGCGCGTAGCAGTCCCCCGAGCACGACGGGCTGCGCGGACCCGATCCACACCGCGAGCGCGACACCGCACGCCAACACCGTGGCCGCGGACAACACGGTGAGTGCTGTGGTCCAACGACGCCAGCCCGCAACAAGATTAGCGATCGACGCGACGATCGGCGCGACGATGAGGGCGATCAACATGGCGGTCATCAGTCGCGCAGCTCCTGCAGTCGGTCGAGGTCGGCGCCGCCGAACGCCCGCCGCAGCCGACCTGTGAGCACACCGATCACGATCACCGCGAACAGCACGTCCAGCGATGCTCCGAGTTCGACGATGAGCGGCACTCCCGCGGTGAGCAGGAACGCCGTCGCGGCAATTCCGTTGTCCAACATAAGGAATCCGGCCGCCTGCGATACGGCGTGCCTGCGTGTCGTCATCACGAACAGCGCGATGAGCACCACCGCCAGCGCGGCCGGCACCGCGTTGACCGCTGCGCTCGGCTCCAGATCGACCACGGGACGGGAGATCGCGAACGCCACGACGGTGAGGCCGGCGGTGATCAGAAGCGACGTGGCCGTGTTCACCAGCGGGGTGGCCTCACGCTGCGCCTGCGGTTCGGCGGCCAACGCACGGGCCAGCAGCCACGGCAGTGCCACGGCACGTAGCGCCAGCACCGCGGCGCCGACCCAGACCAGCGCTGCATCGTCTTCGTGGATGCCCCGCACGATCGGGATCACCGCCAGCGCAACGCCCTGCCAGGCCAACAGCCGCACAATGGAGCCCAGGTCGCGACGCCACACGATGAGTACCGCCGCGAGAATGAGCCCGCCAGCGGCAAAATCGATCAGGATCGCGAAGTTGACCTCGGTCATGCCCGTCCCCTCAGACCGTGAAGAAGTTGGCGGCGGTGACCGCCAGCAGGGCGAGCAGGAACGACCCGGCCAGCAGTTCGGGTACCCGGAACAGCCGCAGCTTCGCGATGAACACCTCGGCGCTGGCCAGCAGCACCGCGAGCACGGCGACCTTGACGGCGACGGCGACGACGCCGATCACGATTCCGACTGCGGTGGGCCGCCCGCCGGCAATCCCCCACGGCAGGAACAGATTCGCCAGCAGTGCCAGCAGTACCGTCAACCGCATCGCCGACGCCCACTCGACAAGCGCCAGGCGCGGGCCGGCGTATTCCAGCACCATCGCCTCGTGCACCATCGTCAGCTCCAGATGCGTGGCCGGGTTATCGACCGGCAGCCGCCCGGTCTCGGCGATGATCACGATCACCAGCGCGACGAACGCCAGTACGCCGGTCACCGACGCCACCTGGCCGGGGTGCTCGATCGTATTCGCCACCAGCGCACCGAGATTGGCCGATCCTGCCGGGATGGACAGCGCGAAAACAGCCAGCAGAATCGTCGGCTCGACCAGGGCCGCGATCGTGATCTCCCTGCTTGCTCCCATGCCGCCGAACGATGTGCCGGTGTCGATCCCCGCTAATGTCAGCGCGACGGTGCCGAGGAACAGTAGCCCGACGATCGCGAACAGGTCGGCGCTCGCGTCTAGCGGTGACCCGGTTGCCACCACCGGCGCGACGGCCGCAATCAGCAACGTCGTTCCGGCCAGCACAGCAGGCGCTGCTGTGAACACCATCGTGGTGCCTTGCGGCGTGATCTGTTGTTTGCCAAGCTGTTTGCGCAAATCGCGCCACGGCTGCAGGACGCCGGCCCCGGCCCGGCCTTCCCACCGGGCGCGCACCTGCCGCATCAGGCCGATCACCAACGGCGCACCTAGCATCACGGTGCCGATCTGGGCGACGCCCGCCACGTAGGACATCACGTTCATCGGGCGATCACCAGCACCGCGAGCACGCCGAGCGCGCCGTAAAGCAGATATAGGTGGACGCTGCCGGTGTGGGCGCGCCGGAGCATCGCGGCAGCCGCGGCCACGGCGCGCAGCACCGGGGGGTAGAGCCGCTCCTCGACCGTGTCGCCGATACGGCTTCGATACGTGACGCTGTCGGCCATGTAGCGCGACTCGGCGACGTGGCTGACCTCTACATCGGTATCGGGTCGCAACACGTCATCGAAAACCCGCTGCAGCGGCTCCGCGAATGACGTTGCGGTGTACTGCATCCGGGCCGTCAGATCGTCGCTGCCGCACGCCCACAGCGGCAGCGTGGCCGACTGAGGCCGATGGCGCGATCGCAGCAGCGTCAGCCCGACCGCCACCAGTACCGCCAGCAGCAGTGCCGCGGCGATCACACCGGGCGCGATCGAGCCGGCCAGTCCCGGCAGCCGCACCACCGCGCCGAAATCGGTGAACTGCACCGCCCGCGCGGCCGGCAACACATCGAGCACCGCTCGCAACGCGGGAGCCACCAGCACGGGCACCACCGCCAGCAAGACACAGGCGGCGGCGGCTACGGTCATTCCGGCGAGCATGCTGCCCGGCGCTTCCTTGGCGTCGGCGGCCGGTTCGGAGCGGGGCCGGGCCAGAAAGCCGATGCCAAACGCCTTGACCATCGCCGCGACCCCCAGTCCTGTGGTCAGCGCGACGGCGCCGACTGCCAGCGGAGCCGTCAGCGCCACCATGGTGTCGTGCCCGGGTGCGGCGTGGATCAGCGACTGGACTAGCAGCCACTCGCTGACGAATCCTGCGCCCAGCGGAAGCCCTGACGCGCCCAGCGCCGCGACGCCGAAAAGCACGGTGGTGGAAGGCATCCGGCGGGCCAGTCCACCCAGCCGGTCGAGGTCACGCAGCCCGGTCGCGGCGAGCACCGATCCGGCGGCGAGGAATCCCAAACACTTGAACGCCGCGTGCCCAATCAAATGCAGCAGCGCCGCCGCCATCGCGATTGTCGCAGGCGCATGCGCGCCCGAGTTGGCGAACAGCGTCGCCGCCCCCAACGCGAGGGTGATCAAGCCCATGTTCTCGGTGGTCGAATAGGCAAGCAGCCGTTTGAGATCCGTGGCGACCGACGCCTGCAACACCCCGTACAGAGCGGAGGCGGCGCCGACGGCGAGCAGCAACAGACCCCACCAGCGCGGACCCGGACCGAGCACCTGCAGATCGAACCGGATGATGCCGTAGACGCCGAGGGTGACCATCGCCGCGCTCATCAGCGCCGATACTGGGCTCGGTGCCTCGGGATGCGCGCGCGGCAACCATGCGTGCAGCGGCATCAAGCCTGCCTTGGATCCGAAGCCGGCGACCGTCAGCAGGAAGACGGCGGTGCGCGTGCCTTCGGGTACCGCCGTCAGGTCGGCGAACCGGGTGGCCCCGCCGGCCGCGCTCAACACCATCAGGCCGGCCAGGATGGCGACGAACCCGAGCTGGGTCATCACCGCATAGAACAGGCCGGCCGCGCGGACCTCCGGGCCCGTGTGCTCGGCCAGCACCAGGACCAGCGAGGCGATCGCCATTAGTTCCCACGCCAGCAGGAACGTCGTCACCGACCCCGCCGCCGGTACGAGCAGCATCGCCGCTACGAACAGCGGTAACACCGTGATCGGCACCCGTCCGAGATGTCGGGCGTAGCCGATGGCGTAGACGCCGACCGGAATTGCGACCGCGCCGGTGAGCGCGATGAAGAAGCCGCCGAGGGCGTCGAGGTCCACCTGCACACCCGACAGCGGCAGCAGCCAGCCGATGTGTGTCGACCGCGGCGCGTCGAACATGCCGACAACCCCGGCCCACACACCGAGCGCGCCCAAAAACGAAGTGAGGAGTCCGGCGACCGTCTCGAAGGCGTTGGCGTGCACCGGTTTCAGCGTGTCCAGCGCGGGGAGCGTGGCGGTCACTTGCCGGTCACCGATCGCAGGGCGGCGATGATGTGGGTGGGCGTGGGTGGGCAGCCCGGTATTTCGACATCGACGGGCACTACCTCACCCACCGCACCCACCACACCGTAGGCGTCCTTGAACACCCCTCTGTTCAAGGCACAGTCACCGCACGCGATCACGACCCGCGGCTGCGGCGTTGCCGCAACGGTGTTGCGCAGCGGATCGGCCATGTTGCGCGTCACCACACCGGTGACGAGCAGCGCGTCGGCGTGCCGGGGTGAGGCGACCAACCGCGCGCCGTACTGCTCGGCGTCATAGACCGAGCCGAACGCCCCGGCGATTTCCACCTCGCACCCGTTGCAGGACCCAGCGTCGACGTGCCGGATCTGCAACGAACCCCTCACTCCCGCAGGCGGTTCCGTCGCCGCCGGTGGCGCTGCGCCGGCCCGTTCGACGACGCGGCCGACGCGAAGTATCTTGCGAACCCAACCCATCGCGCTCATCGGTTGGCGCGAAGATCTTTCAGCACCGCAACGCGATCGCTGAGCACCGTCGTCAGCACCTTGCGGGCCACCGCTAGCAGCTCGGCGATGTCCGGCGAGGCGATCGAATAGATCACCGTGTTGCCGTCCTTGCGAGCGTCGACTACACCGGCCCGCCGCAGCACTCCGAGCTGCTGCGACAGATTTGACGACTCGATACCGATCTCGGGCAAGAGCTCACCGACGGATCGGTCCTGCTCCGACAGAAGCTCAAGGATCCGGATTCGAGCCGGATGCCCGAGCGTCTTGAAGAACTCGCCCTTGAGCTTGTACAGCGGCTCCGACACGGGCTCTCCTGAAGACTTTCGATGTCCTATGATCGATCAGCTGAAGAAATTATCAGATAGTAGCCGTCGCGGCTAAACCTTTGGCGCTCACAGCTCGTATCCAGCGGACCGCGACTAGGCTCGACTCAGTGAGATTCGCTTTCAAGACATCCCCGCAAAACACCACCTGGTCCGACATGCTGGCCGTCTGGCAGGCCGCCGACGACATCGACGTTTACGAGTCCGGCTGGACCTTCGACCACTTCTATCCGATCTTCTCCGACTCGTCCGGACCGTGCCTGGAAGGGTGGACGACCCTGACCGCTTTGGCGCAGGCCACCAAGCGGCTGCGGCTCGGCACCCTCGTCACCGGCATCCACTACCGCCATCCCGCGGTGCTCGCCAACATGGTCGCGGCGCTGGACATCATCTCCAACGGCCGGCTCGAGCTCGGCATCGGCGCGGGGTGGAACGAGGAGGAATCCGGCGCGTATGGCATCGACCTCGGCAGCATCAAGGAGCGCTTCGATCGCTTCGAGGAAGCCTGCGAGGTCCTCACCAGCCTGCTCAGCAAGGACACGACGACCTTCGACGGCAAGTTCTACCAATTCAAGGACGCCCGCAACGAGCCGAAGGGCCCGCAGAAGCCGCATCCTCCGATCTGCATTGGCGGTAGCGGTGAAAAGCGCACGCTGCGAATCACCGCGAAGTATGCCCAGCACTGGAACTTCGCGGGCGGGCCGCCCGAGGAGTTCGCCCGCAAGCGCGATGTGCTCGCGTCGCACTGTGCGGACATAGGCCGGGATCCCAAAGAGATCATGCTGTCCGCGCACATCCGGTTGAGCCCCGACCACCACAACCCCGACAGCCCGATCGATTTCGGTCACCCGATCGAGGAGGCGGCCGCGCTTGGCAAGGAAGGCCTGGACCTGGCGATCGTGTACCTGCCGACGCCGCACACGCCGGCAGTGCTGCAACCGCTGGCCGACGCCATCAGGGACTCCGGGCTGCTCACCAGCAAAGAGAATGGACGGTAACGATAATATAACGGTTGGGCAAAGGCAGGGTCACGCACCGTCAGGCTGGCGTAACCAGTGGGATCTGGGTTCGCTAGACGCCATAACGAAGTAGCTCGTCGGGCGTGATCAGCCGCTCGGCCTTGGCGGGGAATTCGCGGCTCTTGACTGGATGACGGAACCATGACCAGGCGATTCGACTCACCCGAGACCGAGATAGCGGGTTGAGGTACACGGTACTCACTCCTGCGATATAGCAATAGCTGAACCGGGGGCCTACATTACCGCAGAACCCTCACCAAGTCATTAGATACCCACTATCCGGCAAACTGAACTAGGCACGCCGAACAATCGTCTGATGTTTTTGTAGTGACTGATGTGACTAATGAGGCGACTCACAGCCAGGCTCCGTACGGATCGTCAGGCCCGCTGTCCGGGTTTCGCGAAGACGTCGTCGAGCGTGACGGTGCGCAGATTGCGTGAGCGGATCACGTCGACGAGCTGTCCGTAGACGTGCGTGACCGGCAGATGGTTGAGATGACGACCCGCGGTTGCGCACCGACGGCGCACCGGGCCAGCCCGACGCCTGCGAGAGTTGCCACGGACAGGCCCGCAAGGAAGTGACGCCGAGTTAGCTCGGTCCCGGCGTACGTGATCGATCTGCGGCCAGTCATCGCGACTACTGTCTCGCGACCAGACGCAAAAGCCCCTGATTCGACCGCGTGTCGCAGTCGTTTGTCCCCACGCAAGCGGGGGGTCCCAATTTATCGCACAGGTTAGCGCTGCGGAACTGCGGTGGGCTTGATCGGCGCAGGAAGCGCCGTTCGACCCATCAGGTAGCGGTCGACACCGGCCGCGGCGGCGCGGCCTTCGGCGATTGCCCACACGATCAGCGACTGCCCGCGGCCCATGTCGCCGGCGACGTACACGCCGGGCACAGTCGTCGCGAAATCCGCGTCCCGTGCGACGTTGCCACGCTCGGTGAACTCGACGCCGAGGTCGGTCAGCAGGCCTTCACGCTCGGGGCCGACGAAGCCCATCGCGAGCAGCACCAGGTCGGCTTCCATCTCGAAGTCGGTGCCCTCGACCTTCTCGAACTTGCCCGCGTTCATGGCGACCTCGTGCCCGCGCAGCCCGGTGACGTGCCCGTCGCTGCCGGTGAACTCCTCGGTGTTGACCGAGTAGACGCGCTCGCCGCCTTCCTCGTGCGCCGAGGACACCCGGAACATCAGCGGGTACACCGGCCACGGGGTCGATTCCGCACGGGTCTCCGGCGGGCGCGGCATGATCTCGAACTGGTGCACGCTCGCCGCGCCCTGCCGGTGCACGGTGCCGAGGCAGTCCGCGCCGGTGTCACCGCCGCCAATGATGATGACCTTCTTGCCCTTCGCGTGGATCGGCGGCAGACCCTCGTCGTCGACCACCGGATCGCCGTTCTGTACGCGGTTGGCCCACGGCAGGAACTCCATCGCCTGATGGATGCCGTCGAGGTCGCGGCCGGGGATCGGCAGATCGCGCCACGCGGTCGCGCCGCCGGAAAGCACCACTGCGTCGAACTCCGACTGCAGCTGCGCGGCGGTGACGTCGATCCCGACGTTCACACCAGCGCGGAACTGAGTGCCCTCGGCCTCCATCTGCGCCAGGCGCCGGTCGATGTGGCGCTTCTCCATCTTGAATTCGGGGATGCCGTAGCGCAGCAGGCCGCCGATGCGGTCGTCGCGCTCGAACACCGTGACGGTGTGGCCGGCACGGGTCAGCTGCTGTGCGGCGGCCAGGCCGGCGGGCCCGGATCCGACGACGGCGACGGCCTTCCCGGTCAGCTTCTCGGGCGGCAACGGGACAACCCAGCCCTCGTCGAAGGCGTTGTCGATGATCTCGACCTCGACCTGCTTGATGGTCACCGGGTCCTGGTTGATGCCGAGCACGCACGAACCCTCACACGGCGCCGGGCACAGCCGCCCGGTGAACTCCGGGAAGTTGTTGGTGGCGTGCAGCCGCTCGATCGCATCACGCCAGCGGTCCGTGCGCACCAGGTCGTTCCACTCGGGGATGAGGTTGCCGAGCGGACACCCGTTGTGGCAGAACGGGATACCGCAGTCCATGCATCGGGCGGCCTGCTCCCGCAGAACATCGTGGGAGAAGTCCTCGTAGACCTCTTTCCAGTCCATGAGGCGCAGCGGGACCGGCCGCCGCTGCGGGGTCTCGCGCTTTGTGTATTTCAGGAAGCCTTTGGGATCAGCCATTCGCCGCCGCCATGATCGCCTCGTCGACATCTGAGCCGGTGCGTTCGGCCTCCGCTATCGCCACGAGCACCCGCTTGAAATCGCGCGGCATCACCTTTACGAAGTTCTTCAGCTCGCTCTCCCAATCGGACAGGACGCGTTGTCCCACAGTCGAATCCGTCGCGTCGACATGGGCCTGGATCATTCCGTGCAGCCAGACCACATCGTCAGTGTCGTCATCCACCATCTCTTCCAGGTCGACCATCTCCGCGTTGAGGTTGTCACCTAGTGCGCCCGCGGGGTCGTACACGTAGGCCACACCGCCGGACATGCCCGCCGCGAAG
>JBKOYU010000094.1:0-6155 GCA_046725575.1 Actinomycetota bacterium
CCGGTACTCGAGCGCGGCCTGCCGCAACGTCGGCGACGTCATGATGATCCGCACCGTGCACATCATCCGGTCGACGGATAGCGCTCCGGGCGGAGCGGACTTCGTGCCGTTGTACATGGCGACGTACGAGCGCCGCAGCGCCTCGAAATGGTTGACGTCGATTGGCTGGCGCGCCAATTCGGCGGCGGCCAAGTCGATCGCATCGTCGATGAGGGCCAGTGCGATGGCGTCCTTCGTCGAGAAGTACCGGCTGAACGTGCGGGGCGAGACGTCGGCGACGGCGGCGATCTGGTCGACGGTCGTGCGCTCGAAACCCTGCCGGTCGCAGAGTTCGACGGCAGCGTCGATCAATGTCGCGCGGGTGCGCTGTTTCTTGCGTTCACGCAGACCGAGGGCCGGCTCCCGCCTTACTTCAGCCACGAAGGGCATGCTAACTCCGCGGGCTATGAATTGACTTAGAAACTGACAACGGGCGACATTTGGCGTCGCTCACACTTTGTCGCCTTCAGCCACCCGGTAGCGGACGAATGTCGGCACAACCACTGCAGCGATCACGACGCCGACCACGACCAGCGCGCCACCTCCCGCCGCAGCCACCGTCGTGCCCACCGCCGCCGCGGCCGCGCCGTGCACCGCGTCAGCCAACCGAGGGCCCCCGGCAACGACGACGGTGAACACACCCTGCAGCCGGCCGCGCAATTCATCGGATGCGGCCTGTTGCAGGATCGTCGACCGGAAGGCCGCCGACACCATGTCGGCCGCACCACCAATGGCCAAGAACGCCAATGCAATCCAGAGCAAGGCTCCGGTGTGGGCGTGCGCGAACCCGCCCGCCAGTCCAAAGCCGATCATGGCCACGCCCCACACCACGATCGAGACCACCACGGCCAGGCCCTGGCGCTGGATGCGGGGAAACCAGCCGGAGAACACCCCGCCTGCCACGGCCCCTGCCGACATCGCGGCCGCCAGCAGCGCCATCGTGGTGCCGCCCTCGATCGGTCCTCCAAAGCTTTCGTGCGCCATTTGCGGGAACAGGGCGCGGGGCATGCCGAGGATCATCGCGATCAGGTCGACGACGAACGACATCAGCACCACCTGGTTTCCAGCCAGGTAGCGGAAGCCCTCAAGGACCGAGCGCACGGCGCCCAACCCCGAACCCTGACCGCCATTGGTGGGTGGCATCGGCGCGAGACGGAACGTGGCCCAAATCGGTGCGATGCACGTGATCGCGTCGATCAGGTAGAGCGTGGACAGGTCGATCCAATGCAGCATCACGCCGGCCAGCAGCGGCCCGACGATCGCGCCGAACTGGAACACCGTGAAATTCAGCGAGTTGGCGGCAGCTAGCTGTTCGCCGGGCAGCATGCGAGGAATCGCCGCCGACCGGGTTGGGCTGTTGATCGCATAGAACGCCTGCTGCACCGACAACAGGCACAGCACCACCCAGACGTTGTTGAGCACCAGCGCGGCCTGAAGCCACAACAGGACCGACGCCACCGCGAGCCCGCACGACGCGATGATCAGCAGCCGTCGCCGGTCCATCGCATCGGCCCATGCACCGCCCAGGAGCCCGAACACGATGAGCGGAACCAGTGCGAACAGCCCGGACAGCCCCACATACGCGGAGTTCTGCGTGAGCGCGTACAGCTGGACCGGCACCGCGAAGATCGTCAGGTTGCCGCCGATGACCGTGACAATGCCGGACAGCCACAACCGCCGGAAATCCGGTGTCTGCAGCGGTGTGGTGTCGGCGAAAAACCTCCGCACTAGGGCTGGAGCCGCTCGATGCGGCCCTCTGTTACACGAATCCTGTTGTGCACCCGGTTTTCCCGGCCCTGCCAGAACTCGACGACCTCCGGCGCAATCAGGTATCCACCCCAGTTCGGCGGCACCGGCACCGTGTCCTGATCGGCGAATCGTTGCGTCACGTCGGCCAACTGTTCCAGCAGCGCCGCCCGCGAGGCAATCGGTTTTGACTGGTGCGATGCCCACGCGCCCAGCTGCGAACCCCGCGGTCGCTTCGACCAGTAGTCGGCGGTCGCCTCGGCGGACACCTTGGTCACCGGGCCGCGCACGTGCACCTGGCGGCCGAGCAGGAACCACGGAAATGTCGCCGACGCGTACGGAGTCGCGGCCAGTTCCTCGCCCTTGGCGGAGTCGTAGTTGGTGAAGAACGTGATCCCGGTTTCGTCCACGCTCTTGCACAACACGGCACGGGTCACGGGCCTTCCCCGCTCGTCGACCGTTCCGACCACCATCGCGTTCGGCTCGGCCACACCCGCACGTTCGGCGTCGGCTAACCAGTTGCGCAGCAGCGCGACCCAGCCGTCGGCGAGCCAATCGGCGTCCAGGTCGGGGCTGCTGTCCCTCTCGACTGATCCGTATTCGACACGCATTTTCGCCAGGTGCTCGTCGTCACGAGTTGACACGCGACTACGCTACGCTTCGCCTGTTCGCCGACTGGTTACCGACCGGTAGACAGAGCCGGCGACCCGGGTGCGAGAATCGGCCCATGACTGCGGTCCCCGAAGATTTTGTGCCCGGGCTCGAGGGCGTCGTCGCCTTCACCACCGAGATCGCCGAACCGGACAAGGACGGCGGCGCGCTGCGGTATCGCGGCGTCGACATCGAGGATCTGGTCAACCGTCAGGTCACGTTCGGTGATGTGTGGGCGCTGCTGGTCGACGGCAGGTTCGGGCACAGCCTGCCGCCCGCCGAGCCGTTTCCCCTGCCGATCCACAGCGGCGACGTCCGCGTCGACGTACAGGCAGGCCTGGCCATGCTGGCCCCGATCTGGGGCTACCCTCCGCTTCTGGACATCGACGAGCCGACCGCGCGCGAGCAGCTCGCGCGGGCGTCGGTGATGGCGCTGTCGTACGTCGCGCAGTCCGCGCGCGGCATCTACCAGCCGGCCGTTCCGCAGCGCAGGATCGACGAATGTTCCACTGTCACAGCACGATTCATGACGCGTTGGCAAGGCGACCCCGACCCCAAGCACGTCGAGGCCATCGACGCGTACTGGGTGACCGCGGCCGAGCACGGCATGAACGCCTCGACATTCACCGCCCGCGTGATCGCCTCGACCGGCGCGGATGTGGCCGCGGCGCTGTCGGGGGCGATCGGCGCGATGAGCGGGCCGCTGCACGGCGGCGCCCCGGCCCGCGTGATCCCGATGATCGAGGAGGCCGAGAAGACCGGTGACGCCCGCGCGGTGGTCAAGGGCATCCTGGACCGCCACGAGAAGCTGATGGGCTTCGGTCACCGGGTCTATCGCGCCGAGGATCCGCGGGCACGCGTGCTGCGGGCCACGGCCAAGCGGCTGGAGGCGCCGCGCTACGAGGCGGCGGCCGCGCTGGAACAGGCCGCGCTTGCCGAGTTGCGGGAGCGCCGCCCCGATCGGGCGATCGAGACCAATGTCGAGTTCTGGGCGGCGGTGATCCTGGACTTCGCGCGGGTGCCGACGAAGATGATGCCTGCGATGTTCACCTGCGGCCGCACCGCCGGCTGGTGCGCGCACATTCTGGAGCAGAAGCGGCTCGGCAAGCTGGTCCGCCCGGCGGCCATCTACGTCGGCCCCGACCCCCGCAGCCCCGAATCCGTCGAGGGTTGGGACCAAGTCGCCAAGTCGTGATGGACCCGGTTGCGACATTCGCTTCGGCGGCACGCAGTTTCGCCGCGCTTGTGCATGACATCCCGGCCGACCGCTGGGACGGACCCGGTCTGGGGGAGTGGGATCTGCGCTCACTGGTCGGGCACACGTCGCGCTCGCTCATCACGGTCAGCACCTATCTGCACCAGCCCGCAGAGCGGGAGGACATCACCACACCGCAGGAGTACTACGCGAGGGTGAACCCCGCGGCGCTTGGTATGGATTCGTCCGCGGTCGTCGAGCGCGGCAGGCAGGCCGGCCGAGACCTGGGAGACGATCCGGCTGCGACGGTCGACGGGCTGGTTTCGCGTGTGCTGGGCGAGCTGTCCGGCGGCGGCGATCCACTGATCACCGTCATCGGTGGTGCAGGCATCCGACTGCACACCTATTTGCCGACGCGGACATTCGAGCTGGCGGTGCACGGGCTGGATATTGCTCGCGCCATTGCCATTTCGTATGCGCTGCCTGCCGATGTGCTCGAAGAGGCGGCGGTGTTGGCGGCGCGGATCGCGGCCACCGAAGGGCACGGCGAGACGGTGCTGCTGGCGTTGACCGGCCGCGTCGAGTTGCCGCCTTCGTTCTCTATTGTCTGAGTTCACATTGGGGTGTGCGACACGAATGTAGGTGAGGTGGGTTGAGGCTGGTCACGGTGTAGTCTGGTTGTGGTTATAACAACCAGATAGGAGTGAGAGGTGGGCGACGACGGACTGGAGGATCTGGAGCAGCAGCGGGCGCGACTGTATGACCAGCTGGCCGCGACCGGCGACTTTCGGCGGGGCTCGATCAGCGAGAACTATCGGCGCTGCGGCAAGCCGAACTGTGCGTGCGCGCAACCGGATCACCCCGGCCACGGCCCCCGGTACCTGTGGACGCGCACCGTGGCCGGCCGTGGCACCAAGGGGCGGCAGCTGTCGGCCGCGGAGGTGGACAAGGTGCGTGGCGAGCTGGCCAACTACCAGCGCTTCGCCGAGGTGAGCGAGCAGATCGTGGCGGTCAACGAGGAGATCTGTGAGGCGCGCCCGCCGAATCCGGCGGCGACGGCGCCCCCGGCCGCGACGGGGGACGAAAAAGGGGGCTCCGCGACCAGATCGCCGCGGCGTTCGCGGCCGAGGTAGAGCGGCTGGCCGCGCTGGCGGCCGACGCGCTGGGCTGCGGCGCGGGCGTGGCGCCGGTGGAGTTGGCGATCCGCACCGCGATGATCCAGCTCGGCGCGTCGCTGCTGCAGCAATTGGTGGCCGCCGACACCGGGCACCGCGGGCCGCGGATCGACTGCGGGAAGGAGCATCTGGCCGAGTTTGTCGGTTACCGCGACAAGCAGGTCGACACCGTGCTGGGCCGGATCACCGTGCGCCGCGCCTGGTATCACTGCGCCGAATGTGAACACGGGATCGCGCCCCGCGACGACGATCTCGGTGTCGCGGGCGCGTCGCTGTCGCCGGGCCTGCGCTCGATGACCGCCCGCGCCGCGGCCGCGCAGCCGTTCGCCGCCGCCGCCGACCTGCTCGCTGAGCTGGCCGGAATCCGGTTGTCGGCCAAGCGGATCGAACGCTCCGCCGAAACTGACGGCGCCGCCGTGGCCGAGCGGATCGCCGCCGAAGCTCCCGCGATCGCGCGCGGGAAGGTCGCCGTGCTGCCCGCCTCGGCCGACCGCGGCCAGGCGCCGGACAAGCTCTACATCGCCATCGACGGCACCGGGGTGCCCATGGTGCCCGCCGCCACGACCGGGCGGGCCGGCAAGAGCGCCGACGGCCGGGCCCACACCCGCGAGGCCAAACTCGCCTGCCTGTTCACCCAGACCCGCGTCGATGACGACGGCCGACCGGTGCGCGATGAGGACTCCACCAGCTACCTGGCCAGCTTCGCCCCCGCCAACCAGTTCGCCACCCTGGTGCACGCCGAAGCCCGCCGCCGCGGCGCCGACCACATCCGCCAGCTCGTCGTGCTCGGCGACGGCGCCCCCTGGATCTGGAAGCTGGCCACCCAGGTCGCACCCGAAGCCACCCCGATCGTGGACATCTACCACGCCCGCGAACACCTGCACGCCCTCGCCGACCAGCTCACCCCCGCCCTCGGCGAGCGGCACCCGGACTGGCTGACCGCCCGGCTGGCCGACCTCGACGCCGGCGCCATCGAAACCCTCGTCGCCGAAACCACCCGCCTCGCGTCCACCGGCGACCTCGCCCGCGACACCGAGAAAGCGTTGGCCTACTTCAAAACCAACGCCCACCGCATGCGCTACGCCTATTTCCGCGACCTCGGCATGTTCGTCGGATCCGGCACCGTCGAAGCCGGCTGCAAAGCCGTGATCGGCCAACGCCTCAAACTCTCCGGCATGCGCTGGAACATTCCCGGCGCCACCGGCATCCTCACCCTGCGCTGCCAGCACGCCAGCGGCCGCTGGGAACAGATCTGGACGCCGACCACACAACCAGACCTCACCGCCTGAACTCCCGACCCGCGCAAAATCAAGATCAACAACACCTACCTACAAATTTGACGCGCACCC
>JBKOYU010000078.1:0-5082 GCA_046725575.1 Actinomycetota bacterium
GCGCCGAACTGCTCGACCCAGTCCAGCGGGTCGATGCCGTTGCCGCGCGACTTGCTCATCTTCCGGCCGAACTCGTCGCGAATCAGGCCGTGCAGGAACACATTCTCGAATGGCACCTGCGGACCGCGCTTGCCGTCGAGCGTGATGGCGGGGTCGTCGCCGACGAATGTGCCGAACATCATCATCCGCGCGACCCAGAAGAACAGGATGTCGTAGCCGGTCACCAATACCGTGGTCGGATAGAACTTCGCCAGGTCGTCAGTGTGGTCGGGCCAGCCCAGCGTGGAGAACGGCCACAGCGCCGACGAGAACCAGGTGTCCAGCACATCGGGGTCCTGCTCCCAGCCCTCGGGCGGGTTTTCGTCCGGCCCGACGCATACGGTCTCCCCGTCGGGGCCGTGCCAGATCGGGATGCGGTGGCCCCACCACAGCTGACGCGAGATGCACCAGTCGTGCATGTTGTCGACCCAGGCGAACCAGCGGGGTTCCAGGCTGGGCGGGTGAATCACGGTGTCGCCGTTGCGAACCGCGTCACCCGCGGCCTTGGCCAGCGATTCGACCTTGACCCACCACTGCAGCGACAGCCGCGGTTCGATCACCTCGCCGCTGCGCTCGGAGTGCCCGACGCTGTGCAGGTATGGCCGCTTCTCGGCGACGATGCGGCCCCGCTCCGCCAGCGCCTCCCGCACCTTGACGCGCGCGTCGAAGCGATCCAGCCCGTCGAATTCGGTTCCGGTGTCGGTGATCCGGCCCTTGGTGTCCATGATGTTCGGCATCGGCAGGTTGTGTCGCAGGCCGATCTCGAAGTCGTTCGGGTCGTGCGCCGGGGTGACTTTGACTGCGCCGGTACCGAATTCGGGGTCGACGTGATCGTCGGCGACGATCACGAGAGTTCGGTCGAGGAACGGGTGTGGCAGTGTCTTGCCGACCAGGTGGCGGTAGCGCGCGTCGTCGGGGTGCACCGCGATCGCGGTATCGCCGAGCATCGTCTCGACCCGGGTGGTGGCCACCACGACGTGCGGCTCGTCGTCGTCGAGCGAGCCGTACCGGAACGACACCAACTCGCCCTCGATGTCCTCGTATTTAACTTCGAGGTCGGAGACCGCGGTCTGCAGCACCGGCGACCAGTTGACCAGCCGTTCCGCGCGGTAGATCAGCCCGGCATCGAACAGCCGCTTGAAGATCGTGCGCACCGCGCGGGAGAGCCCGTCGTCGAGCGTGAACCGGTCGCGGCTCCAGTCGACACCGTCGCCGAGGCGGCGCATCTGGCCGCCGATGGTGCCGCCGGCGTCGTGCTTCCAGTCCCACACCTTCTGGATGAACAGCTCCCGGCCGAAGTCCTCCTTGGTCTTGCCGTCGACGGCGAGCTGCTTTTCCACCACGGTCTGGGTGGCGATGCCGGCGTGATCCATGCCGGGAAGCCAGAGCACCTCGTAGCCCTGCATCCGTTTGCGCCGCGTCAGCGCGTCCATCAGCGTGTGGTCCAGCGCATGGCCCATGTGCAAGCTGCCGGTCACATTCGGCGGCGGGATGACGATTGAGTATGCGGGCTTGCGGCTGGCCGCGTCGGCCTCGAAGTATCCGGCCTTGACCCAGCCCTCGTAGATGTCGCTTTCCACCGCGCCGGGATCCCACGACTTGGGCAGGGCTTCGGCGGAAGGTTTGGGGCTGGCGGTCACCCCGCAATTCTAGGGAGGCAGCGCGAGCAGACGGTAAAGGCCCCAACATCGCAACAACGGGGCCTTTTGCGTTCCCCAGCTTGCGCGTGGGCCCATTTCGCGATAGATAAGGCTACTTCTTGCCGCCCAGTAAGCCCCCGAGGATGTCGCCGAGTGCGCCGCCCTGGTTGCCGCCGAACACGCTGCCCAGGATGTTGCCCAGCGGGTTGTTCCCGCCGCCACCCGCGCCGCCGAGGATGCTGCCCAGCACGTCGCCGAGGCCGCCGCCACCGGAGGACTGTGCCGCAGGCTCCGCGGGTGCATTGCCCTTTGTCAGTTGCTTGCCGATGTAGGCCAGCACGATCGGCGCCAGGATCGGGAGCAGTTTCTTGAGCAGGTCGCTGTTGCCAGCGCCACCGCCGGCCAACGCCGAAGCGACCGCGTTGCTGTCATTGCCCCCGAAGATGTGCGCGACGTACTGGTCTCCCTTGTTTGCATCGACATGGTCGATGCTGACCCCGCCGTCGTGCAACCCGCTGGCGCCTTGCTGCGCGACGGCGGACTCGAGTTCGCTCGAGTCGATGTGGTCGGCCTGGACGTTCTGCTGCAGGCCGCCGACGAGTGCAGGTACCAGTGTGCGGATGGCGTTGTTCACCTCGCCTTCATCCGCGCCGATCTTGCTCGCAATGTCCTGTACGGGAATCTGATCGATGAGCTCGTCGAGACCAGCCATGGCCTCTCCACCTTCGTTGCTGGGATGTTGCACAACCGCGTTGACGACACTAGTCGGTTCGATCTTGGTGCATAGGTGTTCGGCGACGGCCGATTAATTCAGTCGGGTGGTCTCCAATGACACACCGGCAGCGGGGAATCGGCCCATCAGTGCGTCGCCCATCGCCGCCGCGGGTGTGAGCACACCGCGCAGATCGGACAGCCGGTCACGATCCAGCGCGAGCGTCAATCCGCTCTCGCCCAGCAAGACCGACGTCGCCTTGTAGCCGGGGTCGCCCTTCTGCGACATGGTGGCCCGGTAGCGCGCGCCGGTCGTTGTCGTGGCGTAGGTCTCGATCGTGTAGTGGCCTTGTTCGCGGGCGCGTTCGCTCGGGCCGGTGCCCGGCTTGGGGGCGATGCGCTCGACGAGGTTGCGCGGCAACCGGTTGAAGTAGCGGCTGCCGAGGGCCATCGTCGCGGCATTGCCGCCGGTCGCCATCGCCGCGGCCAGGGGCGCGACGACGGACTTGCCCAGGCTCATCTGCTCGGCGTACTCAAACCGGCGTCCGTAGGCGTAGTCGAGTAATGCGTTGGTGCGCCGGACAATTCGGGTGTTCGCCGGTGCCATCAGGAATGCCCCGACCCAATAGCCTGCGAGTTCGGGCGCGATCTCGCGGCCGCGACGCCAGCGCGTATCGGGCTGTGCGCCGAGTTCCGGTTCCGCGCCGCGATCCGGGCTCAGCGTGTAGGGGTCGTTCATCAGCCGCCTGGCCTCAGGATCGGCGGAGACGGTGCGCATCAGCTCCAGCATCGAGGCGACCGTCCCGCCGGAGAACCCGCCCGCGAACGCGCGCACTACCATGTTGGTGTCGGTGAGTTCACCCTCCTGGTCCTTCTGCGCGCGCTGGTACAACGCGTAGACGGTGAGATCCGAAGGGATGGAATCGAATCCGCACGAGTGCACAATGCGGGCGCCGGTGTCGATGGCTTCCTTGTGGTGCAGGTCGATGCTTTCGCGGACGAATATCGGCTCACCGGTGAGATCGGCGTAGTCGGTTCCCGCGGCGGCGCACGCGGCGACCAACGGCAGCCCGTACTTGATGTAGGGCCCCACGGTCGTCACCACCACCTGCGTCTGGGCCGCCATCGCATTCAGCGTCGACGGCTGGGACGCGTCCGCGGCGATCAGCGGCCACGACTGCGCGTTGTCCCCCAGCGTGTCCCGGACGGCGCGCAACTTGTCTTCGGATCTGCCTGCCAGTGCGATGCGGGCGTCACCGCCCGCTCTGGCCAGATACTCGGCGGTCAGCTTGCCGACGAAGCCCGTCGCGCCGTACAGGACGATGTCGAATTCACGCTGCGCTGCGCTCATGAGAGCGACGCTACCCGAGCACCTCCGGCAGTTCGACGTCCTCACCCAGCACGTGACGGGCCAGGAACGCGGTCACGACCTGGTACCACATCTTCGCGTGCTGCGGCGTGAGCACCCAGTGATTCTCCGACGGGAAGTAGAGGAATCGGTGCGGGCTGGTGCCGTCGTCCGCGGCAGGCAAACCGGACTCGGTCAGCAACTCGAACCACAGCCGCAGCGCCTCGCCGATCGGCACGCGGTAGTCCTTGTCGCCGTGGATGACGAGCATCGGGGTGCGGATCTGGTCGACGAACCGGTGTGGCGAGTTCTGTTGGGCCATTTCGGGTGTCATCTCGCGTACCCACCAGTACGCGCCGTCGGTGGTCGGGCCGAATTGGTCGAGCGCCCACAGGCTGGCATGGGTGACGATCGCATCGAAGCGGTCGGTATGTCCGGCGATCCAGTTGGCCATGTAGCCGCCGAACGAGCCGCCCATCGCCGCGGTGCGCGTCTCGTCGACCCGCGGATGCGCGCACGCAGCATCGGTTGCCGCGATGAGGTCTGTGTATGGCGCGAAACCCCATGCGCCCCAGCCACGTTGGATGAAATCCTGGCCGTAGCCGGTGGACAGCGCCGGATCGGGCATCAGCACGGCGTAGCCCTTGGCGACGAGCAACCACGGATTCCACCGCCAGTGCCAGGCGTTCCAGCTGGCCAGCGGTCCACCGTGTACCCACAGCACCAGCGGTGCAGGCGTGTCGCCGTGCGGCAACGCCAGCCATGACCGGACGGGCTGGCCGTCGTCCGCGGTCGCGGCCACCTCGGTCAACGTGCCGGGCAGTTCGGGAGCCTCCACGCACGGCAACGCCGCCACGGTGCCGTCGGGGTCGATCCGGACGGGATGTGGTGGCAGCGCATACGAACTGCGCATCGCATAAACAACGCCTTCGGGCGCGGCGTGCACATCGGAGTACGTGTAGTCGTCGTGGGTGAGCCGAGAGACCCCGCCGCTGGAGGGGTCGACCGCGAAGATTGGGCCGCGGCCGTTTTCGTCGGCGGTGACGATCAAGGATGATCCGTCGTCGGACCAGGTGACCGATGTCGGCCACCGGTCCCATTCGCCGGTCAGTTCGACGAACGGCTCGCCGAAAGACATGTGGCACAGGGTGATTCGCGGCGCCTTGTCCGGCGTGGAATGCGTCTCGCGGGTGAAGGCCACGGCCGTGCCGTCGGGCGAGATGGCCGGAAATTCAAGGTCGGCGTCGGGGTCGTCGGCGATGGTGCTCCGCTGCCCGGTGGAGCGCTCAATGCGGACCAGGGTGCCGCGGATGGACGCACCGGGCGCGGGATCATGCCATGACG
>JBKOYU010000080.1:0-2130 GCA_046725575.1 Actinomycetota bacterium
CGGGTAGAGCGCGACCGCGGGTTGTCCGTTGGCCGTGGTGGGTATGACCGGGGTTTTGCCGAAGCCACGCATGTGCGGGCCGAGGAAGGCGCCGATGGCCGCGCTGCCCTCAAACCATGTGAGAAACGGCGGCATTTCGTATCGTGCGTCCTCGGTCAACACGGCGAGCAGTGCGTCGACGTCGGCGTTTTGAAACGCTGCCACGTAGCGGTCGAGCAGTTCACGCTGGCGCTGCTCGGAGGGTTGGGCCAGCGAGTCGGTGGCGGCCGGCAGATGGGTGCGGGCCCGCTGTAGGGCGCTGTTGACCGCGGCCACGGTCAGATCCAGCAGGGCGGCGACTTCGGCTGCAGACCAACCCAATACCTCCCGCAGAATCAGCACCGCGCGCTGCTGGGGCGAAAGAAGCTGCAGCGTGGCCAGGAAGGCCAGCCGCATGGTTTCACGCGCAGCCACCACGGTGGCAGGGTCGCTCGTCGTGGCGGCCAGCAGCGAATCGGGGGCGGGCTGCAACCATGCCAGTTGCGCATCACCGGCGCGCACGCGCGCAGTGGGGTCCGCCTCCGGCGCATGCAGATCAGACGGCAGCGGACGGCGCTTGCGGCCTTCGAGTGCCTTCAGGAACGCCCTCGTGGCGATGGCATACAACCACGTGCGCAGTGATGAGCGCCCTTCGAACCGGTCGTAGGCCCGCCACGCTTGCAAGTAGACGTCTTGGACGACTTCTTCGGCGTCGTCGATCGAGCCGAGCATGCGGTAGCCGTAGGCGATCAGCTCGCGTCGATACGGCTCGGCCAGCCGCGCGAAATCCTCGCCGTTATATGTGGTGGTGCTCATGACCTTCCGGTGCCCCATAGGTGTCGTGCCATGGCCATTCGTTGATGTAGCGTTGCCGGCCCAACGGGGTCAGATCCAGGAACCGGTAGGTGCTCAGCATGACGTCAGCACCGACACCGTAGGCCGAATAGGTGTGAAACACCGTGCCGCCATCCTGGACGAAGACGCTGATGCCTTGCCCGTCGGCGCCGTTATGGACCATGTACTCCAGCCCTTCGCGCACCAGGGTGGCCTTGTCTTTGTAGTTGTATTCGATGGGCGTCTTCGATTCGTCGTTGCTGACGTGGAAGTCGTAATTGAAGTCGCTACCGTGCGACGAGTACCACGGCAGGGTCCATCCCATGCGGTCCTTGAACTGGCGCAGTCGCGCGTAGGGCGCCCGCGACACCAGCGCCAGCGTGGTATCGGCGCCCTCGTTGAGATGGATCGGATCGGGCATGTCGTCCGCGGCGAAAGAGCAACTCGGACAGCCCTCGTCGATGTCGTGCAGCCACATGAAGTGGTAGACGATTAACTGGCTGCGGCCCTCGAACAGGTCGATCAGCGCCACCTTGCCGTCGGGGCCCTCGAACACATAGTCCGCGTCGACGGCGACGGCGGGAAGTGCGCGGCGCTGCTCGGCCAGCGCGGTGAGCTGTCGGCTGGCGGCCTTTTCCTTGGCCAACAACTCCAGGCGCGCCGCCAGCCACTCCTCGCGCGACGCAATATGCGTGATTTTCATTGTGGTTCCTTTCGTCAGCATTACTGAGGAGCCCAGCGGTCGAAACTCATCGGCGCGGCGTGAGATCAGCGCCCCGCCTCGCGGGCTGGCGGCCGCGGTAGGAGCCGATCAACGTCGCATGCATGACGACGGGCGGTGTGGCGAGGCGCTCTGCGAGTTCGCGGTGGAATTCGCGATAGGCGGCGCAGTCCGCGAACGGGTCGGTGGTTCCGTCGAACGCGACGACATGCATGAATCCGACCCCGTCATCGAACATCAACACTTGATAGTCGACTCCCCCGGGATCTCGGGCAGCCAGTTCGCGTAACACGTCCTCGATCAGCTCGCGGTTGCGCTGCGCACCTTCGTTGGTCGTGAAGTACTGCACCACAGCGGCTCTGTTCATCACATACCTCCCACACCTACAGAGGCCTGATGGCTAGCAGACTCATCGGCCACAAACCACCACCGCGACGATGCCGTGACCGAGCAGACGGCTGCTCAGGCCAACGGCCGCGGTATGGGCGATGAGTTTCAGCCACTCGCTGCCTCCGTATTGGCGTTGGCTCACCCATCGAGCCGCATGCCGCAGAGAC
>JBKOYU010000879.1:0-3091 GCA_046725575.1 Actinomycetota bacterium
GATGAGTCGGGATCGGTACCCCACCTCTGGGACGTGGCGGTCGGACCCGACGGCACCGTCTACGTCAGCGCATCCGGTGGCACCATCTCGGTGATCGACCCCACCACCCACGAAGTGAGCGGACCATACTCAGTCGGCCCAGCCGCAACGGGCATCGTCGTAAGCCCGGATGGAAGCCGGCTCTACGTGGCAACCGGACTGTGGAATTCCGAGATGGTGGTGGACACCCGCACACTGGTGGACACCGGCACCGTGCAGGTCGTCGACACGGTCGATGTCGGGTACTTCAACTACCCAATCGATGCAGAGTTCACGCCAGACGGCAAGCGGCTCTACGTGATCACAGGTGGGCAGGGCAGCGAAACAGCCGAAAGCGCGGTGATGATCGTCGACACCGATGACACCGATCCAACAAGCGCCACGTACAACCAGGTCATCCAGACGATCTACGGCGGCTTTCCGCAGGCTGTGGCGTTTAGCCCCGACGGCACCCGAGCCTATGTGAGTGACACCGGCGCGAACACGATCACTGTGATCGACACCCGCACCAATCAGGTGATCGGAACCATCACCGCGCCACTGACTCCGGCCAGCGGTAGCCACGACATTGCCATCAGTAGCGACGGTCGCTCGCTGTACGTCACAGACCAGGCTGGCAACGTGGTGAGCGTCGTCTCCGTCGACTCCATGACGCCGACAACGGTCTAACGGCTAATCATCCAAGCACCGCACACGCACACGGTTCATAGTTCTCCAGCGGCCAGCGATGCCGAAGGCGACGACGAGTCGTAGCCAAGTCACATCTGGCGGCCTCGCCATTCCCGCGGCGACGTGCCGTGGGTGCGGCGGAACTGCCTGCTGAAGTAGCCCGGATCGGACATCCCAACCCGGCGGGCGATCTCGCCGACGGGCAGCTCCGTGTCGGACAGCAAGCTACGGGCTTCGGCCATGCGCCGTTCGATGATCCACTCCTGCACCGTGCGCCCGGTGCGGCGGCGCACGACAGTAGTCAGATGTCCCGGCGTCATGCCGAGTTCGCGCGCCACATCGCGCAGGGACAGCGGCTCACCGAGGTGGCGGTCGATCACCGTGAACACCTCGGCGAGCAGGGGTTCGCCGCTGCGCTTCAAGTCACCCACCACGTCGCCGGCCAGGCGTGCGGCGTCGATCAGCAGCAGCGTCAGATGCGCCAGCGCCGCCTCCCGATAGCCCTCCTTGCGGGTCGCCAATTCGGTTTCGATAGAGCCGATAACGGTGTCCCACACCGGCTGTCGCGCCGCGGGCACCTTCAATTGCAGCAGCCCGCCGGACTGTCCGTGGACGAACGGGAACAGCAGCGGGTGACGACGCCACGACGGCCACGGCGATCGACCGTCGCCATCAAGCGCGGCGGGATCGAAGAATACTCCGACCCCGTTTTCTCGGTGAGGCACCTTTCCCGGGTCGATCGCGGCACCCGGCGCGACCACGTAGACCAGCCCGGCTGTGTGGGCGTACCACAGGACCGGGAAGTCGTGAATGTGCACGCGATGTTCGAGAATGCCGTCGACCCTGATGACCGAAACCGGAGGGGTGTCAGAATCGGCCCGGTACTGGTAGACCGGCACTCCGTCGCGGTGCCGGGCCAACCGAGCTGCCTGGGTCATGTGACCGAAGATAGTCCAACTTTTGCCGATAATCACCCAACATCGGTGTGGGGTAGCAGGCAACCATGGAACATATGACCGAACATCGTCCACATAGCGTCACTAAGCACGATTACATCCCCGCATTTGGCAAAGATGCGCTGCTTCCGTTCTACGATCTGCTGACCCGCGTGCTGGGCATGGGCAAGGTCTACGACACCCTGGTCGCGCAGGCCGAACTCACCGACGGGCTGCGCGTTTTGGAAATCGGTTGTGGCACCGGCAACGTCACCGTCCGCGCAAAGCGTGCGGCACCGGGCGCGGACGTGACCGGCTCTGATCCCGACCCGCTGGCGCTCGCCCGGGCGCAACGAAAAGCACGAGGACTGACCGGCATTCGATTTGAGCGCGCATATGCGCAGCAGCTGCCGTTCGCGGATGGCGAGTTCGATCGCGCGCTGTCCTCGATGATGCTGCACCACTTGGACGAAGACGTGAAGGCCGGTGCGCTAGCGGAGGTCCACCGTGTCTTGCGTCCGGGTGGCAGGCTGCACATCGTCGATATCGGCGGGCACACGACCGCCCACCATGGTTTGGCGGCGCGGTGGATGAAGGACAATCCCTACGCCACCGGCAACCACGGTGATGCGATTCCGCGATTGCTCCGGTCGGTGGGGTTCGAGTGCGCGGAGGTCGGCACCCGGCGGCATCGCCTGATCGGACAGCTCACCTTCTATCGCGCGACCCGTCCCTGAGCGATTTGTGGAGCCGCAGCGGCGCTGAGCGCCGGTCACGCTCCTCAAGTCACCGCTACATCGGGTTTTGGCGCAGGTAGCCGTAGACCGCGGCGAAGTTCTGGTTGACCTCATCGGGGATGGGCACCGGACCGCCGAGAGCCCTTGCGCCCCAGACGATCTGGGCGGTCCGCTCGACCAGTGCCGTCACATGCAGAACCTTGTCGGGTCGCGGGCCGACGGCCACCAGGCCGTGATTGGCGATCAACGCGGCCGCCCGGCCTTCCAACGCCTTCACCGCGTTGGTGCCGACGTCGGGTGTGCCCGATGCCGCGTAATCAGCGCAGCGAATCTCCCCACCGCAGTAGACCGCAAACTCGTCGACGGCTGCCGGAATGGGTTGATGGGCCACGGCGAACATGGTCGCCCACACCGGATGGCTGTGGATCACGCTGCCGATGTCGTCAAAGGCCTGATAGCACGCCAGGTGGAGCTTCATCTCGCTCGACGGCGAACGGTCGTCCTTGGCCTCGAGCACGCCACCCTCGGGGTCGACCACCACGAGATCGTTGAGCGCCATCTCCGCGTAGGCGACCGACGACGGCGTGATGACGAGGTTGCCGTCCTCGCGGCGGGCCGAGATGTTGCCCGCGGTTCCCTCGACCAGGCCGCGCCGCAACATGTCCTTGGCGGCGGCCAGCACGGCCTGTTCAGCGTTGTCGACGAATCTCA
>JBKOYU010000803.1:0-1924 GCA_046725575.1 Actinomycetota bacterium
CTCTAAATCCGCGGCGGTCAAGCCGCAGCGGCGCAGGGTGCCTCGGTTCACTTTCCCGTCTCTGATCAGGACCATCAATGGCGGATCGATGAACCGGCACAAGGCGGGAATTAAGCGCAGTCGCGCGAGGACTGCGTGGGCGGCCAGAAGGCACAGCAGCGCGGTGGTCGCCTGCAGCCACGCGGTGTCGGTGGCGGTGGCCGCCCGACCGACAATGGCGCCGGCGGCGACGGCGGCGATCCAGTCGAACGGCGCGAATTCCGCCAGGGTGCGTCGTTCGGTGAAACGGAACAGGATCGCCGCGGTCAAAAATAGTGCCGCGGTTTTGATCGCCACGTCCCCGACCGTGGGCAGATCGCCGATGAGGACATGCACGATCCGGTTCACGTGGGCCCCGCCGATCGGCGCTGCGCCGTGGGAGTGGACGCGTCTTGGCGGTCGGATTGTCTGTGGGTGCCGTCCAGCAGGTGTCGCGCGGCGCTGTCGATACCCGCCGCGTCGATTACCGCAGCCACGAGCAGTTCAGTAGGTGTTCCCGAGCCTGGCATGATGCGAACTGCCAGGTGCGCCAACCGAAGTGGAGGCGTGTCTTTCCCGACGAGGACTTCGAGCACGGCCGAGCCGAGTCCTCCTTCGGGGCGGTGGACCTCGCCGATGACCAGCCGTCCACGGATATCGCGCACGGCGTCAACCAGCGTATCCCGGTCAATCGGTTTGATGAAGTACACGTTGTTGACGCGGGCAGCGATTCCGTCGCGGCGGTAGCCTCCCATCAGTTCGGTGTCGGTGATGACGCCGACCGCCCGATCAAGTCGCATGGCCATGCCCCTACACCCGATACACGGCACGCGCGCCGTCGGCCAGGGTGCTGAACGGATGCGAGCAGTGGGCGCAGTAACGCTGGTAAAGCGGGCGCTGTAGATGTTGCTCATGGCACGGATCGCAGGCCAGTGCCTGAACCCCGCAGCACTTCATCACGTAGATCCATTCGGCTGGTTTGGAACACTGACCGATCACCCTGAAGGGACGCACCGTGTTGTCTACCGCCGTGGAGTCACAAAGACGCTCGTCCTCACCGATGTCCAGGATCTCGTCGATGGGGCGTTCCAGGAGACGTGCCGCCATCATCCCTCCGGAGTCCGGCACCGGATACATGCGATCTCGAAATCCGGGTAGCACCAGTCGTTGCACGTACGCGGAACGCGGTGACTTCCCGATGTGGCGGGAAACCCCGGTCATAATCGATTGGAACTGACCCGTCATGGTGCCCTCTTTTCGGATGTTGTCCCGACCGCCACCGCATCATCTTGATGCGTCTCGCGGCGGGTGCAGCGGACGTGGGCTTCGTCGCGTAGCCGGTCGACCATGTGGGGGTAGTGCAGTTCGAATGCCGGTCGCTGCGAACGGATTCGGGGCAGCTCGGTGAAGTTGTGCCGCGGCGGCGGGCAACTGGTCGCCCACTCCAGCGAGTTGCCGTAGCCCCACGGATCGTCGACCGTCACCGGCTCGCCGTAGCGCAAGCTCTTGAACACGTTCCACACAAACGGCAGCACCGAGGCGCCAAGGATGAACGCACCGATCGTCGATACCACATTCAGCGTCGTGAACCCGTCGGTGGGCAGGTAGTCGGCATAGCGGCGCGGCATGCCCGCAGCGCCGAGCCAGTGCTGCACCAAAAACGTGGCGTGAAAACCGATCAGTGTCAGCCAGAAATGCAGCTTGCCCAGCCGCTCATCCAATAGCCGGCCGGTCATCTTTGGAAACCAGAAGTACACCCCGGCATAGGTAGCGAACACGATCGTGCCGAACAACACGTAATGGAAGTGCGCCACAACGAAATACGAGTCGGTGACGTGGAAGTCGATCGGCGGGGAGGCCAGCAGCACACCCGACAGGCCACCCAGCAGGAAGGTCACCAGGAAGC
>JBKOYU010000780.1:0-4126 GCA_046725575.1 Actinomycetota bacterium
GAGGAATGGGAGATCGCTGTCTTGCACCGTGACCACCGGTCGAACGAGGGCGCCTGTGTCCGAGCCACCTGGGTCAAGGTCGGCCCCGATCAGATCGACCGAGCCATCGATTTCTACAAGATGACTATCCTGCCCGCACTCGAGGAGCTCGAGGGATTCTGCAGTGCCAGTTTGCTGGTCGACCGAGCGTCCGGTCGTGGCGTGTCCTCGGCGAGCTTCGACAGTGTCGAAGCGATGGAGCGGAACAGAGACCAGTTGGACAGGATCAGAGCCACGGGCAGCCAGGACGTGCGCGCAGAGGTGCTCGACGTGTGCGACTTCGAGTTGGCGCTCGCACACCTCCGTGTGCCCGAGATGGCCTGATCGCACGACAAGCGCGGAGCAGCTCCAGCTGGTGTTGTCGGTGTAGCGTCGAGGGTGCTGCGAAAGCTAGTGCTGAGAAAGCTAGTCCGGGATGAGTTCAGCCGTCCGCTGCAAAGACTCAGTAAGCATTGTTCGGTGCCCTGACACGCCGGGTATGGCTGCACGTCGGGATCCCGATGACCACTTCACCTACTATCTCCGCGCACCGCCCGGCCTCCCCGGACCACCCCAGATGGCAGGCGATCGTTCATTCGGGAGCCGCTTTATTGAGCACATGCGTGACGCGTTTGAGGCGCTGGCCCAACCGCGTTCGATGGCGGAGGCGGGGGCGCGCTGATGGTCAGCCGATTGTCAGGGATGGAAGCGGTGTCGCTGCACACCGAGAGTTCGACGGTGCCAGCGCACGCTGTCGCGCTGATCATCATCGAGGCGTCCGATCAGCTCAGCCACCAGCGGCTACGCGAGCTGGTGGGTTCGGCGCTGCCGCAGCTGGCACGGTTCCGCTGCCGGCTTGTGGGCAAGCCGCTGGGATTGGGTCAGCCCGTGTGGGCCGAGATCGATGACTATGACCCGACTTCCCAGATTCACAGCGCAACGGTTCCTGCTCCCGGTGGCCGGCGCGAGTTCGCCGAGCTGATCGCGTGGTTGACCACCGGGCCGCTGGATCGCCACAAACCGCTGTGGGAAGCGTGGAGCATCGACGGTCTCGAGGGCGGCCGGTGGGCGTTGGCGGTGAAGGTGTCGCCTGCAGTGAGCGACGGGGTCGCCGCGGCCTCGTCCGTTTGGTCGCGGCTAGTGACTACCGGTCCGCGAGACGACCCGACCAGCAATCTGCCGCCCGAGCCGAGCCTGGGCACGCCGCCCTCCATCGGCGAGCTCGTTACCGACACGGCGACGGAGCTCTTGGAGAATTACGTCACCGGCGTCTGGCTGATCGCCGGGGCGGTGCCCGGTGTGCTGCGGGCCGCTGGCCGCCGGCTGCGCGGCGCGGGCGAACCCGACCAGCTGCCGCAAGCGGCGGCGTCGATGAGCGGGCCGGTGCCGCGCACCGTCTTCAACGCGCCGCTGACCGAGCGGCGGGCGGTGGCCTTCGCCTCGATCCCGCTGGCCGACATGAAGACGGTCAACAACGCGTTCGGGGGCAGCATCACCAACGTTTTCCTGGCCGCCTGCACACTGTCCCTGCGCGCCTGGCTGCAACGCCACGACGCCGTTCCCGACGATCCGCTGCTGATGCAGGTGCCGCTATCGCTGCCAGACGCCGATTCCACCACCGTGGACAACCAGTTCACCTTCGGGCGTATCCGCATCCCGGTGCAGCTCGACGACCCCGTGCAGGTCCTGACCGACCTCCATGCCGCCACCGAAAGGCTTAACACGGCCCACATGGGGGATGCCGAAAGAACTGGTTTAACCGTCGATTTCGCGACGTTCGCGGCGCTGATCCCGCCGACCGTCGTTCACGCCGGCATGCAGCTCTACACCGGACTGGGCCTGTCGCAACGGTTCACTCCGATCTGTCACGGCATCGCCTCGACTATTTCCGGGCCGCCGGTGCCGGTGTATTGCGCCGGAGCCAAGGTCGTCGGCATGCACACCGCGGCGCCGCTGGTAGAAGGCTGCGGGTTGAACATCACGCTGATCTCGCACGGCGACGTGATGGATCTCAGCGCGTGCGTGTGCCCCGACAACGTGCCCGCAGTCAACGACATCGCGACCGGCATCGTCGACTCTGTCGGCATTCTGGTGGCGGCCGCACAAAAATCTCCACGCGGGGAACGCCCCTCAGTCCTCACCCAGATGACGTCACACACCCAGAAGCGTTCGCACGCCCGGCACTAACAGGCTTCGACCAATCCACAGCGGCGGCCCGCGGTCGAGGTGGGTAAACCTCGTCGAACCCGGCGCGGCGCAACGCACCGGTGGACAAGTGTCGCAACGACGTCGTCGGCGTGTTCCCCAACGCCGTCGAACTGCTCCGGCTGGCCAGCTCCTCGCGCATTTAATGGCATGCTCGATCTTGTGGAGCTTTGAGCGAAAGCTGCAGATCAAGCCGGGCCGAAGGGCAGCGGTAGTGAATGCGCCGCCTGGATCCGTGCTGACAACAATGTTTGGCGAGTTTGAGCCGGCTCGCGCGGACGCAGTCATCGGCTTTGTAGCCTAACGGGCCCCAAGAACTGGCCGTATTGAGTCGACCCCGACGGAACACACCTGGCACACGCCGGAACCGAGCACAACTACCTCAGGAGGTCCCTCGACGCGGGAGATCAAGGATCGGGCGCGGCAGACCGCGGATGAGATCGACCGAACCGTGATCTCCCTTCGCGGAGGCGCCGCTGGCGAGGTGGAGGCGCCGGCCGGCCTCACGGCGCGGGGCACGTTGGTCGCGCAGCACGCGGCGAGCGGGCTTGTCGTCACCGTCGACACCGCGGGCACTCCGCGTCCACTCGCCACCCCACCACGCGGACCTTTCCGGATGATGCAGCGAAGCAACGCTCCCGGACCTGTTGACGTGAGGCAACGGGAGGGGTGGATTCCGCCCCCCGATCGCCCGTCGTTGCCGACGGATCGGTCACCGGGAGGAGATCCTCGTTCAACCGACTTCCGGTACGGTCAGACCGTGCTGCTGGTCCAGCTCGTCGATGTTCGTCCGCGGAGGCTCGACGATGTTCGTCACAACGGGAGTGAGGGCGGTCCGCCGGCTCGGGCGAACCGGACGGAGGCCGTTCATGTCCGCCCAGCCGCGTGATCGAGGCGCCCCGGGTCGTATGAGCTCGAGATCTTGGGTGACCGTAAGATTTGATACTGGGTCACCCCTTCCGTCGGCCTGGCGCCGGCGTGGGCGCCGACCGGGGTAACAAGCAGCGATGGCGGTATTGATCGCGTATCTGAGGGCTTGCAACGGCGGCGGCGAGAAACGGATCGGCGTCGAGATTCAGCGCGCCGCGGTCGAGGACTGGGCGCGGAGGCGGCGTCACCAGCTGGCCGCGATCATCAGCGAAAACCCATCTGCAGCAAGCTTGGAAGACCGGCAGGGACTCGCCGAGGCGCTGGCCGCGCTCCATCAGGGCTTGGCGCAGGGTCTCGTCGTCTACCGTCTCGACTGCCTCGACAGCGCGCTCGTCGTGCAAGAGCAGTTGCTGGCCGAAGTGCGCGCGACGGGCGCTCGTGTGTATTCGTTGCAGCCAGACGATGCCGCTGAACTTCGTCGGATACCCGCGGATCCGTCCCGCCAGGGTGTGCGCGACGTGCTGCGAGCAGCCGCCGCAAACCAGCCGCAGATGGCTGCTCTGCGCTCGCGTCGTCGTCGGCAGTCCCGCCCCGGTGCAGGGTCGCCGCCCTACGGTTACCGCATCGCTGATGGCTCCCTCGTTCCCGACCCTGCCGAGCAGGCAGCACTGGTCCGTATCGCCGAACTGCGAGCCTCGGGCGCGACGCTGCGGGAGATCTCCCGCGAACTCGACTCCAACGGGCACAAACCCAAGCGCGGCCAGCGCTGGCACCCCGAAAGCGTGCGACGGATCGTGGAGAGGTTGGAGCCCAAGTAGCGACAAGCAGAGGCCCGAGGCATTCCTCAGGCCTCCGATTCGCTTGGACTCGCGTCACCTTGCGTGTGAGCAGGAGCCACACGGTCGTGCTCAGACACCAGCTCCCGCCGCGGGTTCCTCCGCTACGGGTTCCTCCGCCGCGGTCTCTTCCGCCGCGGGTTCCTCCGCCGCGGTCTCTTCCGCCGCGGGTTCCTCCGCCGCGGTCTCTTCCGCCG
>JBKOYU010000981.1:0-4022 GCA_046725575.1 Actinomycetota bacterium
GCCCACCAGTGGCCACCGCGCGCGCAACTTCTTGCGACAGGCCGGTTTTGCACGCGACCGCCAAGTGGGCATAGAGCGCATAGTCGGCCTGCCAAACGGCGGCGACCGCCAGGATGACCACTTCGCGGACGCGCTCGCTCAACGACGTATGGACTCGTTCGGCGAACGCCAAATCCAAGAAGGGTGCAGTAATGGCGGGGTTGAGCAGAGCGGGGTTGAACGGACCGATAAGTCGGCCGTCCTCGGCGGTGCTTTGGAAGTGGGCGTCGTTGGCCCACGGGACGATCGTGGACGCCAAGCGGTCGAAAATGTTGCGCTGTGGGGGGTTAAGAGCCGCGGGATCCGCAAGCGGCAAACGCCCGCCCAAGGTGTCACTTTGGCCAGACATCACACAACTGCCTCTGCCGGGCGGAGCTGGCGGGTGAGGAACTCGACCTGGTCGCGTACCAATTCTTCGAACGGCTCTCCGAGGTAGAAGTCGAAATGGCCGGCGTCGTAGCGTTTGATCTCCCCTAGAGGTGCGGTGCGCGCGTATCGCAGGGTTTGGGTCGGTGGCGTGACGCTGTCGGTGTTGCTGACGCAGAACAGGATTGGGACCTTGACGTTCTTCGCCGCACGCCCGGGCCGGTACGTCATCCCAGTGGGAGCGAATCGCGCCGCGACCTCGTTGCGAAACGTCGTGCCGGCGGGGATCAGCGCTTCGTAGCCGGGAAGGGCGTCCGGGGCGTTCATCAGGGCCACAGAGCCCGGGGGGCCGGCGAGCGGGATCATGGCAGGTGGCCTGCGAAAGACCATGGAAGCGACGTCCCTCGCGACTACGGGCAATGTCTTCAGCGATGCAGCGGGGCCCAGCGCGAGCGCAGAGGCGAAGCCGTCGGTGAACGGGCACTGGGCCACCGCCGCTCGCAGTTCAGGATGACGTGAGGCCACGGTGATCGAGTGGCCACCACCAAAGGAGCTGCCCCAGACCGCGATGCGGGTTCCGTCCACGTCGCGACGATTCTTCACCCATGCGATGGCGGCATCCCAGTCGGCGAGCTGCCGCTTGATCGATAGGAGCTGCCGAGGCTGGCCGCCGCTGTCGCCAAAATGCCTATAGGTGAAGGCCAAGGCGGCGATACCGGCCTGGGCGAACCGCTCGGCAAAAGCGTCCAAGCGCATCTCGCGCGTGCCGCCGAGGCCGTGTCCGAGGATCACTACGGGCGGCGACGTGACGCCGGTGGGCATGTAAAGCCATGCGGCACAGCTGTCCTCGCCCGAAGAGAACGAGACGTCGTAGCGGGTGAAGGGCGGCGCAGTGCTCACTTCTTCACCGCCCCGTTGGTCGCGCCGACCGCGGGCACCCGGCCCGATTCCAGCGCTTGCCCATAGGTGTCCGGGCGGTAGAGGGGTAACTCGCCGGTGGACTCGGTGTCCGCGAGGTACTGGACCATCAGTTCCTGACCGACCTTGGACTGAACCGTGCCGAAGAACTCGGTGGCTTCGACGTGCATGCCCTCCACCAGCGACATCGAGCCGCCGAAGTACACCGACCTCTTGATGCCCTTGACCGAAGCTTTGATCCTCTTACCGAAATACTCGGCGAGCTCAGTCGCGCGCGTGACGACCTCGTCGGGCGCCACGACCTCGTCAACAGCGCCGTTGGCCAGAGCCTGCGCGGGCGTGAAGGGCTTGCCCTCGAGGATCGCGACCAGTGACCGGTGGGTGCCGATCAGCCGCGGCAGTCGCTGAGAGCCGCCGCCGCCCGGCATGATCCCCAGGAGGCCTTCCGGCTGGCCGATGAAGTACTCCCCGTCGGCCATGACGCGCAGATCGCACGCCCAAGCGAACTCCGCTCCCAGGCCCAGAGCCGAACCGTTCAGGGCGGCAACGAAGATGACGCCACTGGCGTTCATCTTCAAGAAAGTTGCGTGCAAGCGGTGGAGCTGGACCGCTCCGTCCAGCGGGGTCCTGCGCACCACCGGCTCGGGGACACGGACGCGGTCTACGCCTTTGGCCACCCGCAGGGCGGCCGAGGCGCCGCGTCGGCTCAACTTGGGCCCCGCAGCACCCCCTTCTTGCAGCCACCGCACATCGGCGTGGCTGACGAACCGGCCGGGATGCGCACCGGTGAACACGACGGCATGGACGCTGGGGTCGCGGTCGACGCGGTCCACGAACCCGTCGAGTTCGTTGGCGGCGTCAATACCGAACAAGCTATGCGGCCCGCCGTCGACCCGTACGACCAGAACTGAGCCGTGGTTCTCGATGTTGAGGTGGTTGTTGTCGTGGTGTGTCATGGTTATTGCTTTCGTGGGACTTAGCAGGAGTGGGACCGTGCTATAACGAAGTTATACAAATACTATAACCAAGTTATTCAACTGGTGGCAAGGGCCGCATTGACGACCCTGTCCGGCCAGGGGACGGAGTCAGCGAGAAGATGCGCCCGAACATGTCGAGGGATTCGACGCTCGACGGGGTCCCGGAGCGCCTCGTTCAAGCCGCGATGGCCCTACTAGCCGAGCTGGGGCCGTCTGCGATAAAGGCTCGTACGGTAGCGTCCGCCGCCGGTCTGTCGACGATGGCCGTTTACCATCACTTCGGTGGGATCCCCGAGCTCACTCGCGCCGTCATCGGGCGCGGATTCAAGGATCTCGACAGAGCGTTTTCCCAGTTGCCCCCGACGGATGATCCGATCGCGGATCTGGCGGTCCAGGCCTTGGTGTGCCGGGGTATCGCGCGCCAGAACCCCCATCTGTATGACCTGATGTTTGGATTGTCGACTCGCGCCACGTACCGACCGCAGCGAGATCCGGACATTCGCTCGAGTTCACCATCCTTCCGAAATGTGTACGCGCACTTCAAAACAGCCTGCGCACGGCTGGTCAATTCCGGCAGGGTCAGGCCGCAGGATCCCGACGTGGTCGCCGCCCAGTTGTGGAGTTTCGTGCACGGCGTCATCACACTCGAGCTGGCCGAGGCCCTCGTCGAATGCGACGACCCGACCAGGCAGGTGCTGCTACCCATGGGTGTGAATCTTTCTGTGGGACTGGGCGATACGCGGGAGCGTGCCCAGGCCTCACACGAAACCGCTGCGCGCCTTTACGAGGCGATCACGCTAGGCGAGAGTCCGGCGGCGCAGTGAAGTGAAAGCTTAAGCGGGGCCTGCGCTTATCTGACGCGTCGCATCGATCGCCGCGGTGTGAGAGGCGTTGGCGGCCTGCGGGTCGCCGCCTAATCCGACGAAGATGTTCACCATCATCGGTTGCAGGACCTGGCGGACGGGGTCCGAGAACTGGACGAAGTGATCTCCCAATTCCAGCGTGACGAATCCGTGGACGGCGCTCCACAGTTGAGGGGCGATGTTTTCGGGATTCTCGTCGCTGCGGACGCGACCGCTGCTCACGAGCCGGATGCATGCCTGGACCAGATGCGCATAGGCCGTCTGGAATTCGTCTGATCGTCCGCCTGCGCCGGAGCGGGCGGCCTGTAGCGGTCGATAGCTTCCGCGTGTCGACAATCCGAACATCAGGTCATACAGGTGCGGATTTTCTTGGGCGAACCGTCGAGATGCCAACGCCATCTCGAACAGGGTGGTGACCGGATCGTCGCTCGGCGGCGTGGCGACGAACGCCCGAGCGAGGTCCTGGAACCCTTTGTCGATCACGGCTTGGAGTAGTTCAGGCAGTCCGCCGAGGTGGTAATACACAGCAATCGTTGAAACCTGTGCGGCCTCGGCGACGGTTCGCGCCTTGATCTCCGATGGGCCCTTCTCGGCGAGCAATGCCGTAGCCGCCTCAACCAATCGCTCCACGGCCTGCTCCTGCGTCAGCCGTGTTGCTGCCTTCTTGCCTGGTTTAGGCATCGAAGCCGGGCACCTCCCATCCATATCGGCCTGGGCCTCGTAGAACGAGGTTACAAGCCGCGGCGCACGTCAGATCAACGGCACGGCCAAGTCCGGCGGGGTTGTGTTCTGTGATCCAGCGCACTATCGTCTGAAACGAAGTTCTATAACGAAGTTCTATAACGGTGCGGTGTCACTC
>JBKOYU010000274.1:0-2140 GCA_046725575.1 Actinomycetota bacterium
CCCTGTGGCTCTACATCAACAACCGCAACACCATTGGCGGCGGAACCCCAGTCCTCACCGGTCCCGCGTTCATCGACTCGAGGAACATCGACTCCATCGCGAAGTACGCCGCCAACGGCACGCGGTAGGGCGTCACGCCAGCCGCTCCCGCAGCTCCCGCCTGAGCACCTTCCCGTAGCTGTTCTTCGGCAACGCGTCGATGAACTCGTAGCCCTTGGGCCGCTTGAACCGCGCGATGCGTGCCAACAGGTGAGCGTCGAGTTCGGCCGCGGACGCCGAGCCGACGATGAATGCGACGACAACTTCGCCCCACTCCGGGTCGGGTGCTCCGACGACGCATGCCTCCGAAACCCCAGGGTGCTCGATCAGCACCTCTTCCACCTCGCGCGGGTAGATGTTGCTTCCGCCGCTGATCACCACGTCCTTGGAGCGGTCACGCAGCGTCAAGAACCGTCTGGCGTCGAAGGACCCCATATCGCCGGTGTGCAGCCACCCGTCCCGCAGCGTGGCCGCGGTGGCGTCGGCGTTCTTCCAGTAACCGGACATCACGACGTCGCCGCGGCAGACGATTTCGCCGATCTCGTCAATCGCGGCGGGTGAGCCGTCCGCAGCGAGCACCGCGACATCGACACCGGATCTCGCGTACCCCACAGACCCCAGAACGGCGTCGTCGGCATCGATGTGGTCGGCTCGACGGAGGCCGGTGATCGTCATCGGCGCTTCGCCCTGGCCGTAGAGCTGGACGAAGATCGGGCCGAACGCCGCCAGCGCCTTCTTCAGGCTGTCGACGTACATCGGACCGCCGCCGTACACCACCGTCTTCAGGTTGCGCGGGCGGGGCCGCCCGGTCTGCGCCAGACGCTGCACCATGGTGGGTGCGAGAAAAGCACTGCACCCGGGGTGGTGTTCGCAGAGGTCGAGGAACTCGTCGGGTTCGAACGCGCCCGACGCCGGCACCACCTGCCGGGCGCCGCGCAGCACATACGGGGGCACATACAGGCCGGAACCGTGTGACATCGGTGCGCCGTGGATGAGGCTGCAGTTCTCGTCGGGTGCATCGAAGTCAGCAAGATGGGAGACGGTCATTGCCATCAGATTGCGGTGCGACAGCATCGCGCCCTTCGACCGGCCCGTGGTGCCGCTGGTGTAGAACAGCCAGGCCAATGCCGACGGGTCGGCGTTCGCGGGCGGTGCCGACGGCGTTGCGCCGAAACGACTTTCGTATGCATCCATCCCGATGGTCTCGATCGGCACTGCGGTCAACGGCGCTAGTCCTGCAGGGATCTTCGCCGAGGCGAACACCTGCGTCACGCCGGCGTCGTCGAGGATCTGCTCCATCTCGCGCGGGTGCAGCTTGTAGTTGATCGGGACGAACACCCGCTCGGCAGCCCAGATCGCGAACATGAGTTCGACGATCTCCGGGCAATTCTCACTCGCGACGGCGATGCGCGCGCCGGACGGGCCAAGCTGGCCGATCGACGTAGCGAGCCGCAATACCCGATCCCGCAGCTCGCCCCACGTACTGCGTTGGCTTTCACCGAGATACAGTGCGCCCCGGTCGCCGAAGCGCGCGGCGGCCTGGTCGAGCAATGCGAACAGGTTCAACGGGCGACCCACTCGGACGTGAGCGCGAAGTCCGACAGGTATTTCGTCGAACTCCAGCCACCGTCGACCACGATCGTCTGGCCGTTGATGAAACTTCCGCCCTCCGAACACAGGAACGCCACCGTGCTCGCGATGTCGTCGACCTTGCCCAGCCGTGGAAATGGAGTCATCTCCGTGTTGATCTTGCGGAACCGCTCGTCCTCGATGCGCGCAGCCACCATCGGCGTGAGTGTGACGCCCGGCGCGACCGCGTTGCAGCGGATGCCTTGCGGCCCGTACTGGCAGGCGATGTGTGTGGTCAGCGCCGTCAGCCCGCCCTTGGCCGCCGAATAGGCGCCGCCCCGCAGACCACCCACGACCGCGAACGTCGACGTGATGTTGATGATCGCCGAACCCGGCTGCATGTGCGGGATCACGTCGCGTGCCAGCCGGAACGGTGCCCGCAGCATCAAACCCAGAAAATAGTCCAGGCTTTCGTCGTCGGTTTCATGCAAAGGTTTGGGGCTGCCAACGCCGGCGTTGTTGACCAGGAAGT
>JBKOYU010001130.1:0-5002 GCA_046725575.1 Actinomycetota bacterium
CGACATTGCAGTCGCCTCAATCACGCCGACGACCGTACCGTGGGGCAGCTGTTAGCGCGCTGTGCGTGTCGCCGGCTGCGCGTCGGCCACCGCGTCGCGTACTGCCGCGGCCACGCTGCGCTCGTCGGTGAGGTCGATGTCGGTGAGCTTGCGGCTGGCGACGGCCACGACGTCCTCGGCCTGCGGGACCGGCCCGGAGATGCGCGGCCGGTATACCTCGACGACCATCATCTGCTTTTCGATGCGGAACGAGAAGCTGCGGCCGTCGCCGACTTGGCCAAATCCGCTGGCGTGTACACCAGTAGTGATGTCCTCGACAGCAAACTGGTGGTCACCCAGATCCCTGTCTGCGGCGAGGGGCATGATAGAACCCTACCGCCGGAGATGCGCCCGAGCGGCCTGGCACGGCGAGCGGCTTGTAATTGGCGACGAGCGGTCTGCCTACACTTGGTATTTGTTAGCAACACTATTCGCACGTCCCGAGAGCTACCCCTTGCCATCGCCTCTAAACCGCCCTTTTCTGGTTGTTTGTGTCACTTTTACGGTGCTGGCAGTTTCTGTGCTGTCGGGCTGCTCACCGAATACCGTCGACACTCCGCCGCCGACGATCGTGCCCGCGCAGGCCGCGCAGTCCCCTCCGGTCACCGCAGCACCCGCCGGAGTGGTGCGACCGCTGGCCGGGCCCGCCCAGGCCGCAGTGTTCGACCCGGCAACGGCTTCGTTGGCGGTGCTCAGCCCCGGTGTGGCGGGTCAGTCGATGGTGACCGTGGTGCCGTCGTCCGGCGAGCCGCGACCGGTGCCACTGCCGGGCCCGGCGACGGCGATGACCGGCGATAACGACGGCCGGGTGTATGCGTCGACGCACGGTGGTTACTTCCGCGTCGACCTCCGCGCAGGAACAGCCAGCCGGGTGGACATCGAGGGCCAGCCGGGCACCGACTTCACCGCGATCGCTCGGCGGGCCGACGGCAAGTTGGTCCTCGGCAGTGCCGACGGCGCCGTCTACACGTTGAGCTCCGACTCCACCGTCGGCGCGTCGCTGAAGATCTTCGCACGCGTCGATGCCCTTGTCGCACAGGGAAATACGGTTGTCGTGCTGGACCGCGGCCAGACCTCGGTGACCACCATCTCGGCGAGCGGCGACGACGCCGACCATGCGCTGCGGGCAGGCGAGGGAGCCACCACGATGGCGGCCGATTCGGCCCGCCGGGTGCTGGTCGCCGACACCCGCGGCAACGAGCTGCTGGTGTTCGGCACCGACCCGCTGATCCTGCGCCAGCGGTACCCGGTGCGCGACGCTCCATACGGGCTCGCCGGCTCGTCAAAGCTGGCCTGGGTGTCGCAGACGGCGATTAACACGGTGGTTGGCTACGATTTGGCCACCGGTATCCCCGTGGAAAAGGTGCGTTATCGAACCGTGCAGCAGCCCAACTCCCTGGCCTTCGACGAAGCATCTGGCACCCTGTATGTGGTGTCGGGCTCGGGAGCGGGTGTGCAGGTGATCGCAGACGCGGGAGCGCGCGGATGACGGCGATGCACCGCGGACGGATGCCAGAAGGCTGGGATCACGACCTGTCAGACGAATACGAATGGATTCCCTTGCGTCTGCCGCCGGACCTGACCCGGATCAGCGCATCCACCCGCCTGTCGATCGAGGCCGAGTACCGCGGATGGGAGCTCACCCGGGTCCGGCTGTACACCGACGGCAGCAGGCGGGTGCTGCTGCGCCGCAAGAAGACCGCGGCGGACAGGCTGGGCATTCCGGATCAACCCGGGCTGTAGCGATGGCCTGTTGCGCGGCGATGAGCCTCTTGGGCGAAGAGCAGACAGTCGAGAGCCGATATTGATGTACCGCGCGCTGCGGCGGTCGCTGTTTCTGGTCGCCCCCGAACGCATTCACACCTGGGTTTTCGCGTTCTTGCGGACCGTCACCGCGGTTCTTCCGATGCGACGGCTACTGGCGCGATGGCTGGCGCCGCACGATCCGGTCCTGGCCAGCACGGTGTTCGGCGTGCAATTCGCCGGGCCGCTGGGTCTGGCGGCCGGTTTCGACAAGGACGGTAGGGGACTCCACACGTGGGGCGCGCTCGGCTTCGGCTATGCCGAGGTCGGCACCGTCACCGCGCAGGCGCAGCCCGGCAATCCGCCGCCGCGCATGTTCCGGCTGCCCGACGACCGCGCGCTGCTCAATCGGATGGGGTTCAACAACCACGGTGCCGGCGAGTTGGCGCTGCGGCTGACCCGTCGCACGCCGGAGGTGCCGATCGGCGTCAACATCGGCAAGACCAAGGTCACGCCCCCAGAGGACGCGGTCGACGATTACGCCGAAAGCGCAAGGCTGGTCGGGCCGTTGGCCGCGTTTCTGGTGGTCAACGTCAGCTCACCGAATACGCCAGGGTTGCGTGATCTGCAGGCCGTCGAGTCGCTGCGGCCCATCCTGGCGGCGGTGAAGGCGGAGACGTCGACGCCCGTGTTGGTCAAGATCGCGCCGGACCTATCCGACGACGATGTCGACGAGATCGCCGACCTTGCAGTCGAATTGGGCTTGGCGGGCATCGTCGCCACGAATACCACTGTGTCGCGTTCTGGGCTGGCGACACCGGGTGTCGACGCGCTGGGCCCCGGTGGCGTCTCCGGTCCGCCCGTCGCGCAGCGCTCCGCAGAGGTGCTGCGGCGGCTGTACAAGCGGGTTGGCGACCGGCTGGTGTTGATCAGCGTCGGCGGCATCGAAACCGCCGATGACGCGTGGGACCGCATCACGTCGGGCGCCTCCCTGCTCCAGGGCTACACCGGCTTCATCTACGGCGGCGGGTTGTGGGCCAAGCACATTCACGACGGCCTCGCGCGCCGGCTGCACGAGGGTGGCTTCGCTTCGCTGCCCGACGCCGTCGGCTCGGCGACGCGGTAACTACTTCTGCTCATACGTGCCGTGGATGACGGCGCGGGCGATGGCGTTCATGAATAGGTTGAAGCCGAGGTAGGCCGGGCTGGCGTCCCCGTCGATTTCGAGCTTCTCGACCTTGACGGCGTGCACCGCGATGAAATATCGGTGCACACCGTGGCCGGGTGGCGGAGCGGCGCCGATGTACCGCTTGAGGCCGGCGTCGTTGGCCAAAGTGACTGCGCCGCCGGGCAATCCGCTGCCGTCGCCGACACCGGCGGGCAGGTCGGTGACGGTCGCGGGCAAATTGGCGACGGCCCAATGCCAGAAGCCCGATGCCGTCGGTGCGTCCGGGTCGTACACGGTGACGGCGAAACTGCGGGTCTCCTCGGGGAACCCCGACCAGGACAGCTGCGGCGAGACGTCGGAACCGCCCGCGCCCATGATCCCGCTGACCTGATCCTTGGCCAGCGGCTGACCGTCGGTGACCGACTCCGACGTCAGCGTGAACGACGGGAGCTTTGGAAGGAACTCGTACGGGTTGTAGGGAAATGCCATGGGTCGTCCTTTCAATCGTGGTCAGCAGTTAATCAGGAAATGCTCGAGAACACCGGTGCCGAACTTCAGCGCATCGACGGGTACCCGCTCGTCGACCCCATGGAACAACGCGGTGAAGTCCAGATCGGGCGGCAACTGCAGCGGGGCGAAGCCGAAGCAGCGAATGCCCAAGCGGGCAAACGCCTTTGCATCAGTACCGCCCGACAGCATGTAGGGCACGATGCGGGCGTCGGGATCGACGGAGAGAATCGCGGCGTTCATCGCGTCCACCAGGTCGCCGTCGAAGGTCGTCTCGTAAGACGGCAGCTCGGTGATCCACTCCCGTGTCACGTTCGGGCCGATCAACTCGTCGACCTCGCGCTCGAAGGCGGCCTGGCGACCGGGCAGGATGCGGCAGTCGACCACCGATTCCGCGGTGGCGGGAATGACATTGGCCTTGTAGCCGGCTTTGAGCATCGTCGGGTTGGCGGTATCGCGCAGCGTGGCGCCCACGACCCGCGCGATCGGCCCGAGCTTGGCGATCGCGCCGGCCAGGTCGGGCGAATCCACGTCGAACTCGTAACCGGTTTCCTCGGTGATCGCCGCCAGGAACTGCCCGACGGCATCCGTCATCACCAGCGGGAACGCGTGGCGGCCGAGTCTTGCGGTGGCTTCGGCGACCGCGGTGACCGCGTTGTGGTCGTGGATCATCGAGCCGTGGCCGGCGAAGCTGCGCGCGGTCAGCTTCATCCACATCATCGACTTCTCGGCGGTCTCGACCAGGTAGAGGCGGCGTTCACCGCCGTCGCGGCGCGGCACGGTCAGCGAGAACCCACCGACCTCGCCGACCGCCTCGGTGACGCCCTCGAACAGGTCGGGGCGGTTGTTGACCAGCCATTGGGACCCGTATTTCCCGCCGGCCTCCTCGTCGGCGACGAACGCGAAGACAAGATCCCGCGCCGGCACGATCCCCGAGCGTTTGAAGTGCCGGGCGATCGCGATCAGCATGCCGCACATGTCCTTCATGTCGACCGCGCCGCGGCCCCACACATAGCCGTCGGTGACCGCACCGGAGAACGGGTGCACGCTCCAGTCCGACGCCTCGGCGGGCACCACGTCGAGGTGCCCGTGCAGCAGCAGGGCCCCGCGGTTAGGATTGCCGCCCTCGAGCCTGGCGAACAGATTGCCCCGGCCCGGCGCTCCGGCCTCGACGTATTCGGTCGTGTAACCGACCTCTTCCAGCTGTTCACCCACCCAGCGGGCGCATTCGGCCTCGCCCTTGGTGGTTGCGGGTTCGCCGGTGTTGGACGTGTCAAAGCGGATGAGCGCGCTGACGAGGTCAACCACCTCGGCTTCGGCGTTGTGGAGACCAGTCACAGTCACCATTCGTACCATTGAGGGGGCCGCTGGGTTTGGGTCCGGGCAGTCCGATCCGATAGCCTAAGCTGCCCACAAACTGGTCCGAGTGGCGGAATGGCAGACGCGCTAGCTTGAGGTGCTAGTGCCCTATTAACGGGCGTGGGGGTTCAAGTCCCCCCTCGGACACGAGGTTCTCGCCTCTTCGCGCAAGCGCTCATCAGTATT
>JBKOYU010000384.1:0-4003 GCA_046725575.1 Actinomycetota bacterium
GCCCGGCACCGAGAACCAGATTGGCGACACCGGTAGGCAGGCCCGCTTCCTCCAACGCCCGCATCTGAAGGACCGCGGTGGATGGCGTCAGCTCACTCGGCTTGAGCACGAAGGTGTTGCCTGCCAAGAGTGCAGGGGCTACCTTCCAGATCGTTTGCAGTAGAGGGTAATTCCAGGGGGTGATGAGTCCGCAGACGCCGATCGGCTCATAGACGAGGCGACTGATCGCATCCGCCCTGCCGGTGTCCACGACGCGCCCGGCCTCGGTGCCGCCGACGCCCGCGTAGTAACGCAGGCACGCCACGACATCGTCCATGTCGTATTCGGCTTCGACGATCCGCTTGCCGGTGTCGAGCGCCTCGGCGCGGACGAAATCCTTGCGGTCGCGGTCGATCAGATCGGCGGTGCGCCGCAACACGTTCGCCCGTTCGCGTTCCGGCGTATGCGGCCACGGGCCCGCGTCGAAGGCTTCGCGCGCCGCGGCGATCGCTTGCCGGGTGTCGTCGCTGGACGCCTCGGCCGCGGTGGCGACCAGCTGGCCGTCCGCGGGACATCGGATCTCGCGGCGAGCTCCGTCGGCCGCGGGGCGCCATTCACCCGCGATGTACAGATTCAGGTGTTCTGCCACCGGCTCGGCCTCTCGCCGCAATGTTAACGTTGCGTATCGCGCAATAGAACCCTCTACATGCAACAGATTGGATTGTGCCGCATGTCACTGTCAAGGGGAAGAGCGAAACGAAATTCCCAGGTCGTGCGGTGCTGAGCCGTGCCCTTGACCGCCAAAGCCGGGTCCAGCTATGATCCGAGTCACAATCTGATATATCAGTTAGCGCGAATCTGGTATTCATGACTTCGACCCCGATGAATGGAGCATCTGCATGAGCGTTCTGGACGCACACCTGGCGGATTTCGATCCCGAGGTGGCCGAGCTGATCGGCAAGGAACTCGAGCGCCAACGCAACGGCCTCGAGATGATCGCGTCGGAGAATCACGCGCCGCTGGCCGTCATGCAGGCACAGGGTTCGGTGCTCACCAACAAGTACGCCGAGGGCTACCCCGGGCGGCGCTACTACGGCGGCTGCGAGCACGTCGACGTCATCGAGCAGATGGCGATCGATCGAATCAAGGCGTTATTCGACGCGGAGTTCGCCAATGTACAACCGCATTCCGGTGCGCAGGCCAATGCCGCGGTCATGCATGCGCTACTCAAGCCAGGGGACACCATCCTCGGGCTCTCGCTTGACTGCGGCGGTCACCTCACGCACGGGATGCGGCTGAACTTCTCGGGCAAGCTGTATCAGGTTGCCGCGTATGGCGTTTCGCCCGACGACTACCTGATCGACATGGATCAGGTGGCCGAGGCCGCCCGCGAGCACCGGCCACAAATGATTATCGCGGGCTGGTCGGCCTACCCGCGCCACCAGGACTTCGCCCGGTTCCGGGAGATCGCCGACGAGGTGGGGGCCTACCTGATGGTTGACATGGCCCATTTCGCGGGCCTGGTCGCCGCTGGGTTGCACCCGTCGCCGGTGCCACATGCCCATGTGGTCACGTCCACCACGCACAAGACCCTCGGCGGCCCGCGCGGCGGGATCATTCTCACGAACGATGCCGACATTGCGAAGAAGCTCAACTCGGCTGTGTTCCCGGGTCAGCAGGGCGGGCCGCTGGAGCACGTCATCGCGGGCAAGGCGGTGGCCTTCAGGATGGCCGCCATGCCCGATTTCGTTGAGCGTCAACGGCGATGCATCGACGGCGCGAAGATCGTCGCAGAGCGGCTGTCGCAGCCCGACGTCCGTGACGCGGGGATCGCCGTGCTCACCGGCGGCACTGACGTCCATCTGGTACTCGTCGACCTGCGCAACGCGGATATCGACGGACGGCAGGCCGAGGACCGGTTGGCGGCGATCGGGATCACGGTGAACCGCAACGCGGTTCCGTTCGATCCGCGCCCGCCGATGGTGACGTCCGGTCTGCGCATCGGCACGCCGGCCCTTGCGGCTCGCGGTTTCCAGGCGGAGGACTTTGCTGCCGTGGCCGACCTGATCGCACAGTGCCTGACCGCCGCGCCGGACGCGGACACCGCCAAGCTCGCTCGGGCGGTCAGCGAGCTCGCCGAGCGTCATCAGCTCTACCCGCAGCTATAGCCAGGGAGGAACTATCAGTGACCATCAGCGTCTTCGAGCTCTTCAAGGTCGGCATCGGACCGTCCAGCTCGCATACCGTCGGCCCGATGCGGGCGGCCGCCGACTTCGTCGCCGACCTCGACGCAATAGGTGTGCTCGCCCGGGTTGCCGATGTCCGGGTCGAGCTGTACGGGTCACTCGCGGCCACCGGCCGGGGCCATGGCACGCTGCCTGCGGTTCTGCTCGGCCTCGAGGGGTATCGCCCGGAAACAATCGCGTCCGACGAGATGGAATCCGGGCGCGAGCGGCTGCGCAACACCGGCAAGGTCATGCTCGGCGGGCGAATTCCCATTGCCCTGTCCGAGGAGGACATCGCGCTGTACACCCGGACGGTGCTGGACTTCCACCCGAACGGCATGACGCTCACGGCATATGCCGCCGACGACAGCACGCTTCATCGGCGAACCTACTTCTCCGTCGGGGGCGGCTTCGTCGTCACCGAGGGTGAGGAGGCCACCGACCCCGTCATCGCCGACGAGGACGACACAGCGTTCTCGTCGGCCGCGGAATTGCTCGCGCTCGCCTCGGCCACGGGCAGGTCGATCAGCGAGGTGATGCTCGCCAACGAGTGCCGCACGCGCAGCGCCGAGGAGGTGCGCGCGAAGCTGCTTGCGCTGCGTAACGTCATGGTGGAATGCGAGCAGCGCGGCATCGGCCGCACCGGGCTGCTGCCTGGGGCGCTGCAGGTACGCCGGCGCGCGGGGCAGTGGCATCAGCGCCTCAGTCAGGAAGACCCCCACCGTGATCCGCGCTTCGCCGAGGATTGGGTGAATTTGGTGGCGCTCGCCGTCAACGAGGAGAACGCGTCGGGCGGGCGCATCGTCACGGCACCGACCAACGGCGCCGCCGGAATCATCCCCGCGGTGTTGCATTACGCGGTGCACTACACCGAGGCGGGCGCAGCTGACGCGGACGATGTAGCGGTGCGCTTTCTGCTCACCGCCGGGGCCATCGGATCGCTCTACAAGGAGCGGGCATCCATTTCCGGCGCCGAGGTCGGCTGTCAGGGGGAGGTCGGCTCCGCATCGTCGATGGCGGCCGGTGGACTGGCCGAAATCCTTGGCGGGACACCGGAACAGGTCGAGAATGCGGCCGAGATCGCGATGGAGCACAGCCTTGGGTTGACCTGCGACCCGATCGCGGGGCTTGTCCAGATCCCGTGCATCGAACGCAACGCGATATCCGCCGGAAAGGCGATCAACGCGGCGCGCATGGCGCTGCGCGGAGACGGCGCCCACCGGGTCAGCCTCGACGAGGTGATCGCCACCATGCGCGCCACGGGCCGCGATATGAGTTCGAAGTACAAGGAGACGTCGACCGGCGGGCTTGCCGTGAACGTGTCGGTGAACTACGTCGGCTGTTGAACCAGGATGAGCTCGGCGAACTGGTCGGGGCACTCCAGCGGTGTGAAATGCCCAGCGCTGTCGGCAATGTGTAGACGCACTTCGTTGAAGTAGTGCTCCAGCTGATCGGCCCACTCGGTCGGGAACAGCGGATCATGCTGTGGCCACAGCACATCCGTCGGCGCGTGGATCTTGATGGCGCGGTCGGGCGGCAGTTCGGTGAGTGATTGGGCGATCATCCCCGCGCCGGCGCGGTACCAGGCAATCGATGCGGTGAAGGCGCCGGGGAGGGCATAGTCGGACACCAGACGGTCTAGATCGTCTTCGGAGAGAGTGAAATCCGGGCCGGACCAGTGATTCCAGAAGTGCCGCAAGTATTCTCGGACGGCGTCGGGGTTTCCGTCGATCAGCTGCGCAGCCAGCGGAAGCTGGTGGAATGCCTGATACCAGAACTCACCCTGCGCGTGTGCGGTG
>JBKOYU010000692.1:0-2072 GCA_046725575.1 Actinomycetota bacterium
CAATACAACGGCTGGCGTACCGCTCGCACTGCCGGCAGATCCCGATATCGCGCGAGAACCCCGGACAGATTCTGGGAATCAAGCTGCACGGCCGCGATGAAGGCGTTCGGAACACCGAAACGGTCGGCGCATTGCTGCACCCAGATTGCTTCCGCGACAGCGTCTGCTGCTCCGAACTCACACGCGACCGAGGCCGTGATGGGCGTTCCGTTGACGTCTGCCAAATAGTTTTGCGGCAGGTATTGGTGTGCAGCGTCGTAGTAGTTCGCCAGTAGCGCGGTCAACCTGGGTTGGTGTCTGTCAATCCACGGGTAGACCAGGTCGGTCAAGTTGATGAAATGGTGATGAGCATCGACGATATCCACCTCGCACAGCATATTTCGTTGTCAAACCCGTGGATGAGGTTCTTTACGGGACTTCGATATCGCTTGGTTCGACGCGTTGGGTTGGGAAGATGAGTCCCTTCTCGTCACCCCACCGAGGGCCATCCACAGGTTCTGATCATTCCTCCTACCTCAGTGGCGAGCGACCGCCCCGGCCGCGGAGTTCGACGGCCACCAGTTCACCCGCCCGATGAGCGCGGCCAGTGCCGGCACCGTGATGGTTCGCACCACGAAGGTGTCGATCAGCAGGCCGGCGCCGATGATGAAACCGGTCTGCACCATCGTTGAGAAACTGCCGAACAGCAGGCCGAACATCGAGGCGGCGAAGATGATTCCGGCCGATGTGATCACACCACCCGTCGAATGGACGGCGCGGATGATCCCAGAGCGGATGCCGTTACGTGACTCTTCACGTATGCGGGTTATCAACAGCAGGTTGTAGTCCGCACCGACGGCCACCAATACGATGAATGCAGTCGCCGGCACATTCCAGTAGATGTGCTCATGGCAGATGAATTGGAAGAAGACGACTCCCAGCCCCAACGCCGACAGGTACGAGATCACCACCGAGGCAATGAGGTACAGCGGCGCGACGATGGCACGAAGGAGGGCGATCAGGATGAGGAAGACGACGACAAGCGTCACGATGATGATCAGTCGAAGATCGTAGTCGTAGTAGCTGCGAATGGTGCCGGCCATGGACAGCACCACGACCACGGCGATCCAGGCAGTGATGACGAGCCAGGGAGTGCGCACAACAACTCGACCCAACCGCGAGAGCATGTCGAAACCGCTTGGCCTCTTGTTGGCGGTCGCCTGCTTCAGCACGGTGAAATCCTTTGTTCTTCGGTGAAATGGTTGATGTGAGTTCGTTAGTGGCCGACGGGCACAGGGTGTTGCCATTGCCGCATCGCCGTGAGCTTGAGCGCCGCGAGTGTGCTCGAAAGCGTCTGTCGCAGTGCGTCATCCGAATTCGGTTGACCGGGTAGATAGCCAAGCGCTGAGACGAAGGCCCGCCCGTTGATCCGTCCCGACAGGAACGCCAGAACTCCGCCGGCGCGGTGCATCGTCGCCCTGGTGATACCCGGGTAGAAAGACCGCATGGTGAAGTAATCGGCATCGGTGCCGTCTGGCCGGTTCGCGGCCGGGTCGACGTCACCGAGATTGGACGAAACGACACTTGAGGTACCGCCGGAGGCGACGCTGACCATCCTCTTGACGAGTCGCTTGGGCAACAGGGGAGCGATGGGCAACAGAGCCCACCTTTCGTCAGGGACCTCGCGGTGACGGATCAGGGCCTGCTTGATGGCAGCGCGGATCTGGGTCAGGTCCGAGCTCGCGTCCGTGGGGTCGACGGTGACGTCGACGTTCGTCACCGCATTGGCGCGGGTATCGCCGTCGGTGCGTTCATTGACGGGGATCGCCAATGCGACTGATTTTTCGCCGGCGGTAACCCGCCCCACGCTGCGCGACGTCGGCGGCCAATCCGGCTAGCAGCGCGTTGCTCGTCCCGCCGAGCGACTTCGCGCGGGCATCCCACTCGTTCATATCGATGAAGACCGTCGCCGTCGGGAGAACGATCCGGTCATCCATGGCCCCAATCGGTTTCGGTGCACGTGCCGCGGCGCCGGGCTCACCGCGACCGCGCCGGGCCATCCTGGCGGCGGCGCGCATCGCCCGGCCGACGGC
>JBKOYU010000858.1:0-4499 GCA_046725575.1 Actinomycetota bacterium
GGCCTGCAGTTCACCATGGGCACCTGGCGTGCCAACGGCGGATCCGGTTCGCCGCAGCACGCCAGCCGTGACGAGCAGATTCGGGTCGCTGAGAATGTGCGTCGTTCGCAGGGCCTCGGCGCGTGGCCGGTCTGCGGCACGCGCGGCTAGTCAACTCAAGAGTGCAGAGGCGGTGCTGGGCGTTTGCCCGCCGCCGCCTCTTCTTTCTCAGAAGCCTCTTACACCAAATAAGTAACGATTAAAACTTTTGACACTTGGGTAACACGTGATGTTGATCACCCGAAACACCGGATAACCGCATCGGGAGAACGCACAAGTTCCTCCACTGCGGGCCTTGTTTCAAAACGGTCGGGGAAGGACCGCAGTGACGAACATTCGTAAGGCAGTCACCAAGGGCCTTGTGGCCGCCGCTATCTCCGGGGCGCTCGGCATCGTTCCGATGGCCCTTTCGACTGGCACCGCCAACGCCGACAGCGTCAACTGGGACGCGATCGCCCAGTGCGAGTCGGGCGGTAACTGGTCCACCAACACCGGCAACGGCACCTACGGCGGCCTGCAGTTCAAGCAGGCGACCTGGTCCGCCAACGGCGGCGTGGGCAATCCGGCGACCGCGCCGCGCGCCGAGCAGATCCGGGTCGCCGAGAACGTCCTGCGCACGCAGGGGCTCAAGGCCTGGCCGAAGTGCGGCGCTCAGGGGGCCAGCCCGGCGGTGTGGGCCAACCCCATGATGCCGCCAGCGCCGACCATGACCACCGGTTGCGCCGCGATGCCCACCAGCGGCCTGCTCGGCTTCATCAACCCGCGCCAGATGTGCGCGGCGCTGCTCAACCCGCTGGGCGCGCTTGACGCCTGACGCTCGTTACTTGCGGGTCGACCGGGTCGAGGGCGAGCGGCCCAGCGTGACGGTACACCGACGCCGTGTCGCGGTCGCTGGGCAGCACGAACGCCGAACGCGCCGCCACCGCCGCGAGGTGCCGGGTCATCAGCGCCTCGGGCGCCAGAACCGACGCCCGGCTGGCGAGGCCGCTGATGAACGCCGGCCGCAGGTTGACGATCTGTCCGATCAACTTCGATTCGCGCACCAGGGCACGCACCCGCCCGCGGCGAAATGCCACGAACCGCGCGAATGCCGCGGCCAGGTCGTCGTCGCCGTCGACGAACCGCGCCAGCAGCGCCGCATCCTCGAGACCCTGACACCCGCCCTGACCCAGATGCGGCCGCATCGGGTGCGCCGCGTCGCCGACCACGAGGACCGGGCCCCGAGACCACTGCCGGGCCTGGTCTCGGTCGAAGAGGTCGTTGCGCAGCACATCGTCGGGGTCGGTCGCGGCCAGCACCGCCGGGATGGGGTCGGCCCACGACGCAAAGCGGGCCTTCAAATAGTCGAGTTCGCCCCGCGGCGTGGCGTCTCCCGCCGGTGCCCGCTCGGTGGCGAACCAATACGTGCGATCCGATCCGAGCGGAACATGACCGAACTCGATGCCGGGGCCCAACACTTCGCCGGCGACATCGGGGTCGATGGCGCAGTCGGCCACCCCGCGCCACGCCGTGTAGCCGACGTAGCGGTCGGCCAGTGCGCCGTTGAGGTGGCGCGCGACCACCGAACGGGTGCCGTCGGCACCGATGACCCCGGAGGCTTCCCGGGTGGTCGAGTCCGACAGCGTGACCCGCACGCCGTCGGCGGTCGCCACAAGCTCCCGGGCGGACAGCCCGGTGTGCACGGTGCCGTCGGCGACCGCGTCGGCCAGCACCTTGGTCAACGCGGAGCGGCGGATCACCACCAGCGGCTCGCCCAGTGCCTTGACCAACCGCTCCCGGGCGGGATGACGCAGCCACGTGCCGTCGCGCCAGCGCAGGGCTCCCGCGGTCACTCTGCCGCCTGCCTCTCGGACGGCATCCCCGAGGCCGATTTCGTCGAGTGCCGCGAGTGCGTTGGGCCAGATGCTGATGCCTGCGCCGGACGAGGTGTCGGTGCGCTCCTCGATGACGGTGACCCGGTGGCCGCGGCGCTGCAGTGCCACCGCGGTCGCCAGCCCGGAGATGCCCGCCCCAATGACCAGGATCTGCTGCGCCATTCGTTGAACGTAGCGCGACGGCGGCTCGCTACAGATCGAAGTTGACGTCCTCCCCACGGCTGAAGCCGGGGGATTCCAACCCGGATTGGGTTGGAGCAGTAATTCCTTGCGGTTTCCTGCTGGTTCCTGCTTCGAGGATTTCCCGTAGCCCGCAAGCTATGGGTCGTCTCCACAGGCTGACACCGCCAACAGCCCGGCGGCCAGTATGTTTTTGGCTGCGTTGACATCCGCGTGCTCGGCGGGACGCGAGCAGTGGGTGCACCGGAAAACCGCTTGGCTCTCACGGGATTTCGGGTCCACATGCCCACACGCCGAGCAGCGTTGCGACGTGAACGCTGCCGGAACCTTCACCACCTGTGTCCCGCTGTACCGGGATGCAGACTTCAACGCCACCTCGAACCGATACCAGCCCTTGGACAAGATGGCCCGGTTCAACCCTGACTTGGCCGCCCCGCCGTTGGGCACGTACTGGCCAGGCTCGGCCGGGTCCGCCACGGGTTGAGCACGGCGAGTCATATTCCGTACCGGCAGCTTCTCCAACACCACCAGCGCGTGGTCGTGCGCCAACCGTCGTGCGGTCTTGACGCAAAAATCTTGACGGCGCCGCCGCTCGCGAGCCTGTAGTCTGCCGAGGGCCGCCCGGGTCTTGTTGCGGTTGGCCGAGCCCTTGGCCGCGCGGGACAGTTTGCGTTGCAACCGCAGTGCGCGCCGCTGCTCGCCCGGTGTGGTGAACACCTGGTCGAACAGGTCTCCGGCGCTGGTGGCCACCGCCACCACCACACCGCGATCCACCCCGACCGCGGTGCCCGGCGCGGCATGCTCGCCCGGGGTTGCTGTCCCGTCGTCGACCAGAAACGACACAAACCAGTGCTCGCCCTCCCGGGTGAGTGTCGCTGAGCGGATGGTGTCACCGTCCAAGCAGCGGGACGCGCGAAACGTCACCCACCCCAGTTTGGGCAGCTTCACCCGAGACGTGCGCCGGTTCAGCTTCTCGACCTGCATCTTGGAGCCCTCCGGGAACCGAAACGACGGCACCCACCGGCGCGCCGAACGCCACCGCACGTTGAACGTGCCATGCCTGCGGCACGCCTCATCCAGGTCGCGCAGCACCTGCTGCAAACAATGCGACGGCACCTCGGTAAGCCACGCGTGCTCCGCCTTGGCGTCAACCAGTTCGTGAGCCTGCTGTTCGTAGGTCATCCACGCCCCGCGCCGGCGGTACTCACGGCGCTGCTCCAACCCGGTATTCCACACCGCCCGGCACGCATCAGCGGTCTGCTGCGCCAAACACGCCTGGGCGTCAGTGAGTTCGGCTCGGAACCGCCGCCCCGCCTTCACGCCGCCAACGTAACGCCAGCCACCGACATTTGGTCGCGGCTACGCCGCCAGACGCGTAAGCACCAACACAGACACCAACTTGAACGCGCTAACCCCAGGGCCAAAGCTCGGGGCTGCGCCCTCCCGATCAATAACGTGCTGGTCGTGGTCGCGACGACGGCCCCACCGGCGTCGGTCACGACGCCGACCCGCGAGCCGGCTTTGGCGACCGCGCCGGTTGCCGTGAGCAGACCGCTGTGGTGCAGAAATCGCAGGCATCGGACCTGTGCTACGAACGGGGCATGACTGAGACGGCGCCGACGCCCGTGCCGACACCCTTTGACGATCTCGACGCATTCCTTGCGCTTCCGCGGGCGTCCGGCCTGGCGGTGTCACCCGACGGGTCGCGAGTGGTCACGACGATCGCGGACCTCAATGAAAAGCGCACGGAGTTCGTCAGCGCGATCTGGGAACTTGACCCGGCCGGTCGGCAACCCGCACGTCGCCTCACTCGCGGCGCCAAGGGTGAGTCGTCGCCGGCCTTCACGTCCGACGGCGACCTCTTGTTCGTCGCGGCGCGGCCGACCGAGGAGGACGACAAGCCGCCGGCGTCCCTGTGGCGGCTGCCGGCCGCTGGCGGGGAGGCCGTCGAGGCGTTGGCGCTGCCGGGTGGCGTCGACGGCGTTCACACCGCGCGGACGGGCGCCGTCACGGTGGTCGCCGCGAAGCTGCTGCGCTCGGCGTCCGGCGTCGATGAGGACAAGCGACTGCGAGCCCTGCGCAAGGACAACAAGGTAACGGCGGTGCTGCACAGCGGTTATCCGGTGCGGTACTGGGATCACGATCTCGGGCCCGACCACCCACATCTGCTCGACGTCGACGGACCACGCGATCTCACTCCACAACCCGGGGATGCGTTGCGGGAGGCGGACTTCGACGTCAGCCCCGACGGTAGCTTCGTCGTGACGTCATGGCATGATCCCGCGCCCGGTGCGTCCATCCGCGGCACCCTGGTCCGCATTGAGCGCTCCACCGGGCAGCGGAGCACCATCGCCGACGACCCCGACGCCGACCTTGAATTTCCGGCCATCTCGCCCGACGGCACGG
>JBKOYU010000792.1:0-8501 GCA_046725575.1 Actinomycetota bacterium
GGTCTCCAACGTGGAGCGCCACTCCCGTGCCACCCATGCCCGGGTCGAACTACGCGCTGTCGCCGGTATGTGCCGGCTGGACGTGGTTGACGACGGCGTCGGAACCTCGCCCGAGACGCTTACACACCGATTGGCCGACGGCCACATCGGTATCGCGTCGCACCGTACACGCATCGAAGCTGTTGGCGGCACAATGAGATTCATCGAGACAGACGTCGGAACGCACGTCCGAGTTGAAGTGCCGTTGGGTACGTGAGTCGTTACTCCAGTAGTCGTCGCCGCATTGCCTCGGCCACGGCAGCTGCGCGGTCCGACACGCCGAGCTTCGCGTACAAGTTCTGGACGTGGGTGCGCACGGTAGAGGGTGCGAGGTGCAGTGTGGCGGCGATCTGAGGTACCGAAAGCCCCTCTGCGATCATCCGGATAATCTCGAGTTCGCGGGGGGACAGCAGGGCGGAATGGCCCTTTGCCTTCGTTGGCGAGCCCGCTGGCCAACTGTGTCGGCACGTAGCCGGCGCCCTTGGCGCAGCTGACGATCGCCGCGACGATCTCGTCGCTGTCTGATTCCTTCGTGAGGTAGCCACTAGCGCCGGCTGCTAGGGCCTTGTAAACAAGCGGGGCATCGTCGAAAGCGGTGAGCAGGATGATATGCGTCGGCAGACCGTCACGCGTCACCGCGTTTACCACGTCGAGACCATCGAGCTCGGGCATCTTGTAATCGAGCAGGGCTACCGCCGGCTGGTGTTCTCGGATGGCGGCAAGCGCGGCACGCCCATCGGTGGCCTCGGCGACGACCCGCACCGTCCCGCTCTCTTTCAAAGCACGGACGACGCCTGACCGATACACCGGGTGGTCATCGGCCACAACTACCGTGATGAATCGCGTTGGTACGGTCATCCTCTGCTCCAGGTGCCCGCGTGGATGGGCATACGCGGCGTTGCACGACCCCCGCGTTAGCAGCCATTTTCTCATCCGGGCCGGTCTACGTGAGCCGATTTCCCGTGCAGGTGGACACCCTTCGCAGGTGGGCCGATTGGGGACGCCTGGAACTCGGGCTGGGCAGGCGCTTACCCGGAACCGAGACTGCGCCCGCGTCGTAAGGCTCGGCCGGAACGGCATCGTTCCTTTTGTCGATGACGCGGGTCTTGTACAGGCTGCCCGCCGTGGTGATCATCAGCGTGACCACGATCACCGCGAGGCTAAGCAGGGTGGGGATCTCCGGGACGTTGACGTGTTCGCCTCGGTTGATGACGGGCAGCTCGTTTTCGTGCAGCGCGTGCGGACCAGCTCGACGCCGATGAAGAACAGGCTGACGGCCAGACCCCGCGACAGGTAGACGAGCTGCTGCAACAGGTTGCCCAGCAGGAAGTGGAGCTGCCATAGGCCCATCAACGCGAACACGTTGGCGGTGAACACGAGATGGTGAGCTCGTATATCGCGGGAATGGAATCCAGGGCGAAGCGCAGGTCGGTGCTGCCCAGCGCCACGATGACGAGGAACATCGGCGTCATCGGTCGCTTGGATCCGTCCCTGCGAGATTTGGTCTCCGCACCAGCCGCGTCGCGCTCCGCACTCCCTTGGATGCTGATGGGCAGCGCGACCTCAAGGAGGACGACGTGCAGTCGCGACACGCGTTTATGAAGCAAGCACTGGGACCAGCGGTGCTGGTGTCGACCGCCGGGTGCGATGCGGGATCCTCGTCGTCGCGCAGCACCGCGGCGGGCCGGGCGGACGGCGCCGTCAGGAGCGCGTCCGCCATCACCCAGGTGTTCGGTGATGGGCTGAAGCTCACCGCCGTCGCGCTCAAATATGACAAGGAGATCGACAGCTCGAGGCTTTCCACGGCGACCTTCACGGCCGACGGGCGGACTGTTCATCACCTTGTCCCACGCAGATGAAGTTCTGCAGGAACTTCTGCTGCAAGTTCGAACCGAAGAATAGGCCGACGCGGCTTCCGGTCCACTTCACCTCACCGGTTGGCGAGGTCCCGGCCCCCATCGATCCCGTCGTGCGCTGACGTCGGCGCCCACTTCGTGCCCATGTCGAGCAGGTTCACGAAGAAGTCGTTGGTCAACGACCCGGGGGTCGAGATGAACATGCTCAGTGGGCGACTGCTTGTGGTTCGCGGCCAGGACGCGCAGGCCACCGACGAGGACCGTTATCTCGGGGAGTGCTCAGCGGGTTCGCCTTGTCGACCAGTAGGTACTCGGCCGGCAGCCGGTTGCACCTCCCGAGGTAGCTGCGGAAGCCGTCCGCAGTCGGCTCGAGTGCGGCGAAGGACTCCACATCGGTCTGCTCCTGGGACACGTCGGTGCGGCCCGGGGCGACGGGCACCTCGACGTCCTACCCGGCGTTCCTGGCAGCCTGCTCGACGGCCGCACACCCGGCGAACTCTCGCAGGGTGCGAGCGATCGTCTTCCGCCGATGCGGGAAGCATAGAGCGCGTTCCCGGCTCGGAACGGTTCCCCCGATCGGAGGAGGGAGAATCCTCTGCTCGATGGTCCGATCAGCCGCTTATTCACGGGCGTCAACATCCGTACTGTCGCTGATGTGCCTGCGGACAACGTCTTAATCTGCAGGGTCGATGCGAGGTTGCACCGACCCGCGCAATGACGAGGACCACAGGAAAACCACAACGAGATCTGGCCCGTGGCCGCACAGCGTTCGCGACCCTGGGCCAAAACCCCACGTGACAGGAATGAGCTCTGCGATGAGATACGCGCGATCAGATTGGCAATCAAAAAGAAACTGCCCTGAATTCCACAAGGAGATTCAGCTAGCACTTCGTAGCGACGGCTTCGTCATTTTCGACAGCGTTCTAGACGAGTCCCTCGTTGAGCGCCTGCGCAAGGCACTTCTGGAGAGGATCGACGAGTACGTCATGACGGTGATGGATGGCCGACCGCAAACTCGGTATCATCTGCCTCTGCGTCTGATAGACCCCTTCATCGACGATATGGTCATCAGGAACCAGTTGGTGATGCCGACGCTCGTCGAAACGCTGGGTGACGACATGGCCATCTCCTACTTCGGCTCCGACACAGCTGGCCCTGGTTCGACTTACCAGGATGTGCACGCCGACGGCAGGCCACTGTTTCCCGAACTTCCCCTGAACCTGGCGCCATACGGCGTTGTGGTGAACTTCCCGCTGGTGAACTTCCACGAGGAAAACGGTCCGATTGAAATTTGGCCGAACTCCTCTCACCACCTCGCCGGAATCCATCCGCAAGTCGGTTCGGCCATCACCAGTGGAACACCGGTGGTCGCTCCGGCTGGGTCGCTGGTCATGCGAGACCTGCGGTTATGGCACCGCGGAACACCAAACCGCACAAGGCAATTGCGTCCGATGATCGCGGTAGTGTATTCACGCCCCTGGTATCGGTTCGGGCCGTCCGAGGTCGGCTATCCGGAACCACGGATTCTCCGCGACGACTACGAACACTGGCCACGAGAAGTCCGCACGCTGTTCCGGTTCGCCACCCGCGACGGCTCCGTGGATCTCTCGGGTGAGGCCGGCCAGGGAATGGTCCGTGATCGCACACGGTCGGCGAACATCGACGAGCTCGGCCGCGAGGGCAAAGACCTCGCGATGCTGCTGCCGGAGCTCGGCCGCATCGGCCAGTCCACCGAGCCGTTTACCAGGCCGCGGCCGACCACCAACACGACGCGATAAGGGGACCGTGCCATGACCATTACCCGGTTGTCACCGGCGCCGACGCGCGTGACGATCCATCAGCCCAACCTCTTCCCACGGCACAAGGTCATCCAGAAACTGGCCGCCGCCGACATCTGGATCGTGCTTGACGACGTCCAATTCGCTAAACGCGAGTGGCAGAACAGGTGTGTGATTGTGCCCGACCACGGTACGCATACGCCGCACTGGTTGACGTTGCCGGTGCGACTGCCTCGCGGCCAAGCCAGCGCGATCAACGAGGTACAAGTCATCGACGCCGAGCGAGCACTCCAGGTGGCCCGCAACGGCATCGTGAACGCCTACCGGCATTCACCTGGATGGGAATGCGCGCAGCCACTCGTGTTGTCGGCGTTGCAATCCGATGATGCGTCGCTAACGCAAACGTGTGTACGGTCGACACTTGCACTGCTGGCGTGCGCGGGCGCCGCACCGGCGGTCTACTACGCCTCCGAACTCGCGCTGCCGCCGGGCGACCCAAGTGATCGCCTCGCCGCGCTGACCGAGCTGGTCGGGGGCAGCGAGTACCTGTGCGATTCCGGTGGCGCCAACTATCTGAAGCTCGACTCGTTCAATCGACGCGACATCGAGGTTAAATGGCAGAACTGGCAAGAGCCCTCACCGGCATTCGCCGACTGCACCCCGTCGCGCAACATCTCGGCCTTGAACCTGATGGTGCGCGATGTGGACCGCTACGCCGCGCTTACCCGGTCGTCGCGATGGAGCGACAACCGCGACGTCTATGCCCTGGCGTCATGAGCATCGACTCGTGTGCGGGGGTGGTCTGCGACATCGACGGTGTGCTATGGATCGGGGGGCAGCCCGGAGTCGGCGCACGCGAGTTCGTGGCCGACCTGGCCCGCGGCGGTTATCCGTGTGTGCTGTTGACCAACGATTGCAGCATCAGTCAATCCGCTCGCCGGCAAGAGCTGCTTGACGCCGGCTTCCTGGCCTCAGGATGGCAGCTCATCTCGGCATCGGGCCTGATCGCTGATCATCTTGTTGCCCAACAGTTTCGCACCGTGTGCGCGCTGGGCTGCCCCGCCGCGTTTCTTCCCCGGTCGGTGTCTGTCACTACTGATCCAGCTGCCGCAGAGGCGGTGGTGGTGGGTGACTGCTTCCGGTCGTTCGACGTCGGGGCGGTGGGCGCAGCCCTGTCGGCGCTCGAGCGAGGAGTTCCCTTCATTGCCGCACAACGCAATGCGACGTGGTCGGATGGGTTACATACCCACCCGGACAACGGGTTCTTCGTCGCCGGACTCGAATACTGCGCCGGCCGCGCGGCCACGATCCTCGGTAAACCCGAAGCGGCAGCCTACCGCGCGGCCCTACGCCGGATCGGGTGCAAAGCTCAAGATGCGCTGTTCATCAGCGACTCGGGCACAGAGATCGACGCCGCGGCCGAATTGGGCTTTCATACAGTGCATTTCACTAGTACCCAACAATTCTCGGATGCTCTCGCTCTGGCCGATTCGCTTCAGGAGGTCAGGCGCTGCGTCGCGTGATATCGAATACCCAAGGCGCCACGAGAGGCGCCACGAGCGTTTCGACCGATGCCGATTACCGCGGTCGGCGGCCGGCACTATCGATCATCTTCGCTGCCCACGCGATGTTGTTCGCAAGCTGGGCCGCCCACATCCCGCAGATCCAGTCGGCACTGGATCTAAATTTCGCTTCTCTGGGCATCGCGCTGCTGGGCGCACCCCTGGGTGCGGTGGCGGGGATGGTTATCACGGGGCGGGTGCTGCACCGTTGCAACAGCGCCTGGTTCCTGCGTCTCTCGATCGTCGGATACTGCATGTGCGCGCCGTTGGTGGGGCTCGCCCGTTCACCGGTTGAGCTGTTCGCGGCACTTGCGCTATGGGGAGCCGGCCAGGGGAGCATCGACATCGCGATGAACGCCTATGGCGCTGATATCGAACGGCGTCTGCACCGTCCAGCACTGCCCGGGCTGCACGGCCAATGGAGCCTCGGTGCACTGGCCGGCGCCGCCATCGGCCTGGCCGCGGTGTCGATGCACCAGACTCTCACCGCACAACAGGTAGTTCTGGGACTGGTCGTGCTGTGCGTCACCCAGGGGGTCGCGATCGGGTTACCGGCGCTTGATGACGTTCCGTCTCAGACGGCTCATACGCATAGGGCACATCACCGGGTTCAGGCGCGCTGGCTGCTGACGCTCGGGCTTCTCGCATTCGCCAGTTCGCTGTGCGAGGGGATCGTAAGCGGTTGGTCGGCGGTATATCTCGACACTGTCGGTGCCCGATCAACCATGGTCGGCTTGGGTTTTCTCGGGTTCTCGGTCGGCATGGTGATCATGCGCTTCGGCGGCAACCGGTTGCTTGCGCGGAGGAAACCTGCGGCGGTGCTGCCAATTTTCGCCGTTCTGGGTGCGGTGGCGATGGCGGCGGGCCTGCTGGCAAGAACACCTGCCGCGGCGACGATCGGGTTCATCGCGATGGGAATGGGGGTGGCCCTCGTGGTCCCCACGATGATCGGACAAGCAGCACGACTCGCCGGATCCCGCCCCGGGCCAACCATCGCTGTGATCGGCGCCATTTCATGGACAGGCTTTGTCCTCGCGCCACCTGCCGTCGGCTTGATGTCTGCAATGACCTCGTTGACTGCCGCGCTCGCGGCGTTGCCTCTGCTATCGGTCGCGATCGCGGTGATCACCTTCGCAACCAGGCTCGGCAACTTCGGTGGCGAACCGCGGCCGCAACTCATCGAGCGAGTCGACCGCAACAGAACCCAGGGGGCACGTCGTCAAGACGGCGGGTCGGCGCCGGCGTCGAATATCGCCGTTGAAGCAATTGGGATATGAGCCCCCTCGCAGCTGCAGAAGCGCATTCGCCTGCAACAAGCCCGCTCGATGCTGGTCGCCCATCCCGGTGATGTCGCTGGTGTCGAGCATCTCGTCGGCTACGACAGCCCCCTCAATTCGATCGCGAATACCGGTTTCGAAATTCCCCGGTGACTTTGCGACTGTGCGACTGTGCGATTGGGTGTGGCAAAGGCGATCCGCCAGGACGCGCAGATGTGGGGGCAAGCGGAAAATCCGTCGAGTGCCAGTGACTGCAGCGACGACGAAGAAGACTGCCAACTGCATTGAGACGTTATCATATGCCGAAATACGTTGCAGTTCAGGCGTATCAGCGCTCTACCGGTAACCCGCCATGTTCGATCGCGCCGTATTCGTGGACGATTGCGAGGGGACCGTAGCGCGCAGTACCGTTTCCGATCGTTCATCGAGCCAGTCGTCGCCCGCCTCATCCTGGACCAGGTCGATGAACCCGGGCCCAACGCGCTGGAGGAATGCACGCAAACAGCCATGCACAGGCACGCGTGGTCGGGCTTCCTGATTTGCCGGGGTCGCTAGCCTGACGGCGGCGATCGCGGCAGGAATCGCGGCGTGAGGTGAGCAGAACCCGTGGGCAGGACTTTCGGGTCCGTCGCGGTGAGGAGCTGTGGGAGCGTTTCGAGTGGGTCGTTGACCGGCGGACGCAGAGCACACCGCACCAGCCGATCCTGAGCAGGCTACAGACATGCTGGAATGTATTCGGGAATCGGCGGCCGACCTCGGGGACAGGCACCTGTCGGGAATGATTGAGGTCTACCAGGAAGAAGAGAGCCTGGGACTCGACATTGGCGGCACCGGGGCGGGGGATTCGCCGTCCCAGCAGGCGTCGGGGGTGTGGGGGACGGAAGGAATGTGAGGCGATCCAAAGGGGGGTGGGGTGAAGGTGGGGAGGAGATGGGCGGGTGCGGGGTCAGCAAAAGTGTTGGGAGTTGGCTTTAGCATCACGATCATGGAGCGGACGACAGCAAGAAGACGGCGGGCGCGGCTGATGGAGGCGCGGGTGGCCAAGGCCGCGGACCGAGAAGCGAGGGAGCGCCAGAACATTGGTGATTTGGCGGAATTTCTTGTGCAGACCGTGAAGGTTGATGAAGTCGACGGGTGGCTGGCCGAGCGGATCGAGAAGGCTCGCCGTGAGGCGGATGCGAAGCGGGAGCGGCATCGAGTTGCGGCGGGGAAAGCGTTGCAGGCGATACGGTTTCGTGGTGAGACGGTGGCGGGGATCGCAGCTCAGGCGGGTGTGATGCAGGCGAAGGTACGCGAGTACCTCAAGGCGGCTGCGGCTGCGGGAGAGAGCGCCCAGGCCGATGAGCAGGTGAGCGCGCCCGAGCAGAGCTTGCGAGCGGTGCCCACAGAAACAGTAGATGGCGACGGTGGGCATGATGGGCTGACCGTCGTTGGTGCCCAATAACACCGGGCGGCAGCGACGTTGGGCATCACAGAGGAGCGTGCAGTTGGTCGCGCGGGCCACCGGCGCGGGCGGTGGGACCGCTAGCGCTGTGCGTTGACCCGGTGGCACATTGTGACGAGATTTGCCGATTCCAGGGCAAGGTGGTGGCGGGGCGGGCCTGCATGACTGTGCGATCTTCGTTGGCGCCGTTAGTGACGACGGGTACGGGGTTTTCGCGTTACGTCGTGGTGAGTCGGTTCGAGTGGTGCCGGCGGCGCGCTACGCGCTGGCGGTTGCCCTGGATGGCAATCCGTTGCCGGCCGAGCTGAGGGCTGCGTCGTTCGGGATCCAGGCGATGGTCACGCACTCAGCCATGACGCCTTGACCGCAACCCGCACCGTCGATGACGGCCTGAATCAGCCGCTATGTCGCCGTCACGGCCGCGGGGGTGTCAGTTCGGGGTAAAAGCGTGAGAGCCATCTGATGATCTCGTCGCGGGCCAGGGCGGAGTTGCCGACCTGGCAGTGCTGCTCGCCGCCCTCACGGGCGGTGAAGATCCGCGCGGT
>JBKOYU010000481.1:0-4602 GCA_046725575.1 Actinomycetota bacterium
GCCTTGATCAGATCCATATACAGGGCCGAGACGTGGCCGAAGTCGAAGAAGTCGCGCTGCCACTCGATCTTGGCGGCCCCGTCCATCTCGGTCAGGCGGAACCAGCTGCCGCCGATGCCATACACCTCAAATTCTTCGGAGTCGCCAGCTCCGTCTGTTTCGCCGGCTCCGCCGGCGGAAGCCACCTGCTTCCAGAAGCCGACGACCTCGCCGATCTTGTCGTCGATGATCACGCCCTGGTAGGGGTAGCGCCACCCCTCGAGGCCCTCCATCTCCTGGCCGAGGGCGATGTCGCGGATCTCGTCGATGCCGACGCACATCACGTCTTCCTTCGGGCCGATATTCCAGCCATAGGTGGCATCGTCGGTGTAGAAGTCGGCCAGGACCCGCCAGTCGCCCTTTCGTTCGGCCTCGCGATTGGCCTCAAGCCACCGCTCGACGAAATCTTCCAGCTGCTCGCGGGGTATTGACGGCATTGGCTTGACCTTTCTAGTCCGTTTCAACGATGGACAGGGCTTGGGTGGGACAGGACCATACGGCTTGCTCGATCTGTGCCCGATCTTCTTCGGGCGGTTCGTCATTGAGGATTTCGACCTGGCCGCGCTTGGGCACCTTGAAGTAATCCGGGGCCTCGACCTCGCACATCGCGTGGCCTTGGCAGAGGTCCAGGTCGACCGCGATCTTGTAGCCCATGGTCGGCCTCCCTTATCCGCGCTAGTTGGATGTCGCCGCCGAGCGGCTCCGGGAGCGGTAGCGCACCTTGGCGGGCTGGGCCAGCTGCACCACCATCTTCGAATGATCGTTGCGATAGCTGTCGGAGGGCTGCGCCATCTCGAAGTCGTACTCGCGCAACAGAACCGAGAAGATCGCCTTGATCTGCATAGTGGCGAACGCCGCGCCGACACAGCGATGCCGCCCGGCGCCGAACGGAATCCACGTCCACCGGTTGATCAGGTCTTCCTGGCGCGGCTTCTCGTAGCGGTCGGGGTCGAAGCTGTCGGGCTCGGGGAAGTCCTCCGGTATCCGGTTGGAGATCGCCGGTGAGGCGGCGACCAGATCACCCTCGTGAATCGGGTAGCCCTCGACCTCGAACTCGCCCTTGGCCACCCGCATCAGGATGATCAGCGGCGGGTGCAGCCGCAGCGTCTCCTTCAGCACGTTCTCCAGCTTCGGAATCTGGCGCAGCGCATGGAAACTCACCGACTGCCCGTCGGCGTAGAGCTCCTCGAGTTCCTCCAGGACGCGGACGTTGACGTCGGGGTGGCGCAGCAACTCGATCAAGGTCCACGCCGCGGTGCCCGAGCTGGTGTGGTGCCCGGCGAACATCATCGAGATGAACATGCCGGTGATCTCGTCGGCGGTGAACCGTGGATCACCCTGCTCATCCTTGATCGTGACGAGCACGTCGAGCATGTCGCGATCGCTCTTGTCGGTCGGCGGGTTGGCGATCCGGCTGTTCATGATGTCTTGAACCAAGGCCACCAAGCCTTTTCGGGCCTCATCGCGACGGCGGAAGCTCTCGATCGGCAGGTAGGCGTCGACGTAGGCCAACGGGTCGGTGCCGCGTTCGAGTTCGTGATACAGCCGGGCGAAGCGGCCGTCGAGCTGGTTGCGGAACTTGGTGCCGATCAGGCAGGCCGAAGAGGTGTAGATGGTCAGCTCGGCGAAGAAGTCCAAAAGGTCGATCTCGCCGGAATCGCCCCAGTCGGCGATCATCCGGCGCACTTCGTTTTCGATCGTGGTCGCGTGGCCCTTCATCTGCTCGCCGCGCAGCGCAGCGTTGTGCAGCATCTCCTTGCGGCGCTCAGGGTCGGTGTCGAAGACGACGCCCTTGCCGAAGATCGGTGTCATGAACGGGTAGGCTTCGGCCTGGTCGAGATCCTCGTCGGCGGACCGGAAGAAGAACTCGTTGGCCTCCGCGCCGGACAGCAGCACAACCTGCTTGCCCGCCAGCTGGAACCAGCCCACGTCGCCACACTCGTCGCGGACCCGCTGCATCAGTCCGATTGGATCGGTGCGAAATTCCTCGAGGTGTCCGTGCGCTTCCTCGCCGCCGGAAACTCGCGGAACTTCTTTGAGCTCTTGGCTGGTCACGATTCCTCCGGATACTTCAGTTGTTGACGTTCCTTGGGTGCGTTGGCGAGTGGCGCTTCCGGCTGGATCTCCATGTTCGCGATGAACCCGCCGCGCGGCGTCTCCGCGACAAAGGCGATGCACCGAGCCAGATCCTGCGGGCGCAGGAAGTAGTCGTGGCGGGCCTGGCCCCACTTCGCCCAGTCCTCCAACGCCGGCCCGATCGATTCGGGGGGCAGGCTCCAGCCCATCGCGGTCTTCGTCGGACCCGGGTGCACGATCGACGCGCGTACCCCGGTGCCCTCGAGCTCCATCTGCAGGTTGGTGACCATCGCGACGAGCGCAGCCTTGGCGGCGCCATAGGCACCCATGTGCGGACGCTGGCGCAGCGCGACGTCGGATCCGACGAAGATGAGGTCGCCGCGTCGACGCTCCACCATTCCGGGAAGCACCGCGGTGGCCAGCCGGTTGGCGCCGATGAGGTGGATCTGCACCTGCGATTCGAAAGTGTCCGTGCTGATTTCATGCAGCCGGCCGAAGTACGTGTCGCCCGCGCCGGCGACCAGTAGCTCGATGTCGCCGAGCTCCTCGGTGGCCCGGTGCACGAACCCTTTGACCGAGTCAGCGTCGGTGACGTCGAGCGGCAGTGCGACGGCCTCGCCCCCGGCGGAACGGATCTCGTCGACCAGCTCCTGGCACTTCTCGACACGTCGCGCACCCAGCGCGACCGGGAAGCCATGCGCGGCAAGCTCGATCGCCGTCGCGGCGCCGATCCCCGACGACGCACCGGCCACGATCGCGGGTCTGCGTTCAGGGAGTGGGTCGAACCGGGGCATTTATCGGACCTCCACGGTCATCGGTAGATGGGCGAACCCGCGGACATTGCTCGAGTGGACTCGGACGGCGCTGGCCTCGTCGACCTCGTATCCGCGGATTCGCTTGAACAGCTCCGTCAGCGCCACCCGGGCTTCCATCCGGGCCAGGTGCGCACCGAGGCAGAAGTGGGCGCCGCTGCCGAAACTCACCAGCTTCGAACCGATTTCGCGGCCGATGCGGTATTCGTCGGCGTCCTCGAACACCCGGTCGTCGCGGTTGGCCGAACCGGGCAGCAGCAACAGCACGTCGCCGTCGGGAAGCGTGGTGTCGTAGAGGGTCAGCTCGCCGGCCACGGTGCGGGCCAGGATCTGGCTGGAGTTGTCGTAGCGCAGTGTCTCGTCGACCCACAGCGGGATCCTCGAGTGGTCGTCGAACACGGGCGCCAGCTGGTCGGGGAACTTCGCGCCCCAATATGCGGCGTTGGCAAGCAGTTTCGTGGTGGTCTCGTTGCCCGCGACCACCATCAGGAACAGGAACGCCATGATCTCGTCGTCGGTGAGGCGGTCGCCGTCGGCCTCGGCCTCCAGCAGCGCCGACGTCAGGTCGTCGCTCGGCTTCTTGCGACGCTCGGCGACCATCTCGGCGTAGTAGACCATCAGGTCGGCTGAGGCCTGCATGGCCGAGGCCGGCACGTCGGCAAGGCCCTCATCGCGGTGCATGACACCGTCGGCCAACGCACGGATGCGGGCCCGGTCCGGCTGGGGCACTCCCATGAGTTCGGAGATCACGTCCATCGGAAGCTTGCCTGCGAACTCGTCGACATAGTCGAAAGTGTCCGACTGCAAAGCGGTTTCGAGGTGCTGCACGGCTATCTCGGTGACGCGCGGCTCCAGCTCGCGAATGCGGCGCGGTGTGAAGCCTTTTGACACCAGGGTGCGCAACCGCAGGTGCGCGGGGTCGTCGAGGGCCAGGAAGGACATCACCTTGTGCGCGTCCAGGGTGCGCGAGATCGGATCGAGCGATACGCCGTACTTGTTCGACAGCGCGGTGCTGTTGCGGAACCCCTGCAGCACGTCGCCGTGCCGTGACAGCGCCCAGAACTTCAGCTCGTCGTTGCGGTAGAGCGGCGCCTCGTCGCGCAGCCGCTTGTAATACGGGTACGGGTCTTCGTGAAAGTCGTAGTCGTATGGGTCGAGAACCAGGTCGCTGGTCTCGTCGGTCTTCGACGAAATCACGAGTCTTCTCCAAGGATGAGGCCGACCACATAGCTGAGGCGGTCGGCGATCTGGTGGTACGTGACGGCGCCGCTGCCTGCGTGGACCAGCGCGCCGAAGTACGTCATCTCCAGCGCCGACACCGTGCGCGGGTCGGCGTCTGGTCCGACCGCCGACTTGATGCGGCGGTGGATCTCGGCGCCGATGCGATCGCGGACCGCGCGCACGGCCTGGTCGTTGTTGCTCAGCAGCGCCGTGGTGCAGGCGGCCGCGACCCCGGGCTCGTCGGCGATCATCAGCGTCAACGCGCGCAGCGCCTGCTCGACGCGGCTCGACCGGCTGTCGTTGACGTCGGTGAAGTACGGCACCTGACGGACCAGGTCCAGGTAGACCTCGGCGATCAAATGGTTCTTCGACGAGAAATAGGTGTACGCGGTCGCCGGGGCGACCTTGGCGCGGGCGGCGACGGCACGCACGGTCAGGTCGGCGTAGGACGACT
>JBKOYU010001015.1:0-4628 GCA_046725575.1 Actinomycetota bacterium
CGTATGCGCGCTGCCCGCCGGCGAGCACTGCAGCCGCGGCCTGGTCTGCCTCGGCTGCGTCCACGCGCAACCGAAACGGTCTGCGGCACCGGTGTTTCGGCGGATGATCGCCAGCCATTCGCGCGCCCTGGCGAAGGCCCGTGAGCGCGGCGAAACCGCCGGTCAACTCGCCGCACGCGACCTCGAACTCGACCGCCTCCGCAGCGCCCTGCGCCGCGCCGAAGAACTCGACGACGACGTAGCGATCGCGCTCGAATCGGCCTGCTGATGCAACCCGACGAGCCGGAGATCATCATCGGGAAGGCCGCCGGACCCCGCGGCGAGTGGTGGATCTTCGGCGCCCGGTGGAACGGCACCGACCTCCACACACCAGAGCGTTCGGTCCGACTGTGCGCCGGCCGAAACCGACAAGACCGCGCAATGCCGGAGACTCTTGAGACAAGAACTGGGGTATCTGCCGCTGCCTAACGAGGCCGCTTCTGCGTTGTTTCAGGTTGTCTCGCAACGATATTTGAAATCCTCGATCGTGTTGACAACCAATAGGCCCGTAGGGTCGTGGGGAGAAATCCTGGGCGACACCACCGTCGCGGCCGTTATCTAACCATCCCGGATTGGCTTCCACGACGTCCAAGACATGTCGGCGCGCCTACGGGGAAACGCTTGTTGGACCGATTATCTTGCTGTGTCTATGACGCCAGTTGAGCTGCGAGTGCAGCGAGTGGTGATGCCGTCGGGTGTGGAGTCGGCGACGGTGTTACGCGGCGGCGCGATCGTCGATCCGGTTGACCGGTTTCTGGCGCATTTGACGACTATCGATCGCTCACCGAACACCGTGCGGGCCTATGCTCATGATCTGCGGGATTATTTCGATTTCTTGGATCGCCGTGAGCTGCAGTGGGATCGGGTAGTCCTGGAGGATCTTGGGCGGTTCGTGACCTGGCTTCGGTTGCCCGGCGAGGCTCGCGACGGTCGAGTCGCGGTGCTGCCGTGGGTTGATCCGGATGTGTGTGCGGCGACAGTGAATCGGAAGTTATCAGCGCTGGCGTCGTTTTATGAGTTCCATCAACGGCACGGCGTCGAGCTGGGTGAGCTGCTGACACGGTGGCGACCGGGCCGGCGGGGCGGGTCGTGGAAGCCGTTTCTGGCGCATTTGGGGCCACGGCCTGAGCGGCACCGGGCGATTATGTTGCGCGCCGAACGGCGTGCGCCCCGGGAGTTGAGCCAGGCGGAGATGACGACGTTGATCGACGGCTGTGTTCGGTTGCGAGACAAGTTCTTGTTGACTCTGCTGCGCTCAACGGGGCTACGGATCGGTGAAGCGCTGGGGTTGCGGCATGAAGACGTCGATGCTCGCCGCCGATTGGTGGTGGTGCGGCCACGATTGAATGTCAATGGGGCGCGGGCCAAGACGTGGTCCCGCGAGGTTCCGGGCGATGTTGAATTGTTCCGTCTGTATAGCGATTACCTGCATGAAGAATATGGGCCGTTGGATTGTGACTACGTGTTCGTCAATCTGTGGGGTGAGCCGGTGGGTCAGCCGATGAGCTATGCCAGCGTGGATCGGCTGGTGCGTTGGCTGCGGGACCGCACCGGAATCTCGTTCTCGGTGCATATGTTTCGACACAGTTACGCCACCGCATTGCTGCGCCGCGGTGTGTCTCCCGAGGTGGTGCAGCGGTTGTTGGGGCATTCCAGCGTCAGCGTCACCGTCGATACGTACTCCCATCTGGGTATCGAAGACGCCCGCCGTGAACTGACAGCCGCCGGTTTCTTGACCGACGCTGGAGATGGTCCGACGGCATGAGCAGCCCGCTGCCGATCGCGAGCGAAGCCGTCGGGCTGGCGGCCCAACTCAAGGCGCGGTTGCGGCCGATGTTCGCCGAGCCGGTGATCCTGGTCGACCCGAGCGATCCAGTGATCGGCGGCCCGCAGTGCATTGCCGCGGCCTGCGAGCGGCTGGCGGTGCTGGAGGGCACGTGTTCGGCACATCATCAGCGCTGGATTGACGACGGTCGCCCCGAGATTGAAGCGTGGGCGGCAACAGTGCCGGCGATCCGACGGTGGCTGCAACAGCCCCGCAAGTGCGCGATCACGACCTGCCGACGGGCTCGTCGCGAGGTCGATCTCTGCCACTCTCATGCCGTCCGATGGGACAGCCAAGGCCGACCAGACTTGGAAAGCTGGATCGGAGGCGGCGGCGGTGGCGCACCCCTTCCAGCGGGCCAGCGTTGTCACTTTCCGGGCTGTGAACTTGATGCCGAAGGCGGCGCTGGGTTATGCGGGCACCACCGGGATCGGTGGTGCCGCGCTGGGCGTCCGCCGCTTGACTCGTGGTTGCTGACCTGCGAAACGTTTGGCCGGGATCGGTTTGACCTGCGACCGCTGCCGATGCCGATGCGCCTGGAGATCGCCTTTGCGATCCAATGCCGCGTCGATGAGCGGCGCACCCAGACCCGCCCGCATCAGATCCGCCGTCTGCTGCGCGCCCTGCCCGGCGGCGGCGTGAAGTCGGTGCTGGACCGCAGCCCCGAATCGTGGATGAGCTATCTGGGGTTTTCCAGTGAGCGTGGCTATATCGAGCGTCGGTTCTTGCTCGACGCGATCGGGTACCTACGTGACGTCATTGAGGGTGTCGGCTGGGACGCCGAATATCCCCGAGATGTCTGGCTGTTGCGCCGGTTGGGCTATCCCGGCCGCGACACTTGTCTGCGGTTCGCCGAGATTGAGCCGATCTGGTTGCGGCAGTTGACGAAACGCTGGGCGCGTTGGCGATTGTCGACGGGCATCTCAGTTGGCACCGTGAGCGCCGACGTGCGGGCGATTACCGGTTTCGCGCAATGCTTTCCGGCGCTGCAGCGCGGGCCAGAGGCTCTGACCCGCGAGCTTATCGAGATCCATTTGGCGCATCTGGCGGTGCGGTTTCCCAACGCCAAGAGCCGCACCTCCCAGATCAGTAGCCTGGCCGGTCTGCTGCGCGCCGCCCGCCAGCACGGGTGGGAACCGCGGCTCGAGCCGCGCGTGGACCTGTTTCACGAGGACTATCCGCGGCAGATGATCGGTGCCCCGCGTGCGTTGTCGGAAGCGGTGATGGCCCAGCTGGAGCGCGAAGACATTCTGGCCAGGTTTCCCGATCCTCGGGGTCGACTGCTGGCTCGGATCCTGATGGGCACGGGGCTACGCATCGGCGACGCGAGCAGTCTGCGCGTTGACTGCATCGTGCGTGACGGCCAAGGTGCCCCCTACTTGCATTACACCAATCACAAGATGGCCCGTGAAGCGTTCGTGCCTATCGACACCGGCCTAGCCGAAGCGATCACCGCCCAGCAGCAGGCGGTCCTTGCGGAGTTCGCTGAACCGGAATACCTGCTGCCGCGCCCCACCCGCAATCCGGAAGGAAAACTACCGTTTAGCACCGCCACTTTCCGCGGCGAGTTACGGGAATGGCTGGGTGACTGCGACGTTCGTGATGAGCATGGCCGCCCGGTCCATGTCACACCGCACCAATGGCGTCATACCTTCGCAACCCGGATGATCAACAATGAGGTTCCGCAGGAAACGGTGCGTCGATTGCTCGACCACTCCTCACATCAGATGACTGCGCGCTATGCACGCCTGTCGGATAAGACCATTCGAGAACAATGGGAGCGCGCCCGCAAGGTCAACATCGCCGGCGAACTGCTCAGTACTGACACCGGTCCGTTGGCCGAGGCGGTCTGGATGAAAAATAACTTGGCTCGCGCGAAAATGGCTCTGCCCAACGGGTATTGCACCTTGCCGCTGCAGCAGAGCTGCCAATACGCCAACTCGTGTTTGACCTGTCCTGTCTTCGTCACCACCGCCGAATTCCTGCCCCAGCATCATCGCCAACTCGATCAAACCCGGTCCCTGATCGAGCAGGCCGACCGCAACGGCCAGCAGCGCCTCGCCGAAATGAACCGTACCGTCGAGAGGAACCTGCTGGCCATCATCGGCGGGCTCAGCACACCCTGTGGCGGCAACTGCGGGCAATCATGCAGTTGCGCCCCCGAGCCCTGCCAGGACAGTGCCGATGCCTGCTGACCACGCCCACCGCCTGGCGCAACACGCCCGCCAGCGTCACGAACGCACGCTGCAGCGAGCCTCCGAAACACTTACCACCCTCGCCGACAGCGGCGAGCCGGTCAGCATCGCCGCCCTGGCCACCCGCGCCGGCGTGTCGCGATCCTGGATCTACACTCAGCCCGAATTGCGCGAGCGCATCGAACAACTGCAGCAGTCCTCATCCCGCGGCACCAGCCGCGCCGACAGCGCACATCGCGCCAGCGACGAATCACTGCATCGACGCCTGACCCTCGCGCATCAACGAATCACCCAGCTACGCAACGAAAATCAGCAACTACGTGATGCCCTGGCACATGCCCACGGCCAACTGCGGGCCGTAGCTGCGCGATCCTAAAGCGCCTAGTGAGGCCTCATCAAGTCCGTGGTTCTTGCCGGCGCACAGACCAATTCATTTCCAACGCATGGACCGCGTAGCTATGGTCGGAACTCCACCAACGTCATAGACACGCGTCCAGAACATAAACCACCTGCTCAGACAACGTATTTCAAGATCAAGATCGAGATAAGCGCCGCACTGTTGGATAGGC
>JBKOYU010000194.1:0-6327 GCA_046725575.1 Actinomycetota bacterium
CCGCGGCGGTGATCGGTGGCGTGTTGCTCTCCGGCGGAGTCGGTTTCGTCCTCGGGTCGCTGATAGGTGTGCTCGTCCTCGGCAGCATTCAAGTCTTCGTCACCACCGAGAATCTCGACTCGTACTGGACCCGGATCATGACCGGCATCCTGCTGCTGATCTTCGTGCTCGTACAGCGCGTACTGGTCAGGAGCACCCGATGACGGCAGAGCCCGCGCCGCGCCGACCCGTCATGGCCGACGTCGCCCGCCTCGCAGGCGTCTCCCATCAGACGGTGTCGCGGGTCATCAACGGCTCGGCGAGCATCCGGCCCAGCACCCGGGAACGGGTGCTGCGGGCGATCGCCGATCTCGGATACCACCCGAACACCGCCGCCCGCGCATTGGTCACCAGAAGATCCAAGATCATCGGGATCATCGGCAGCAACACCGCCCTTTACGGGCCGGCCAGCATTCAGTTCTCGATTCAGGACGCAGCGCGCGCCGCGGGCTACTTCTCCAGCCTGGTGACGCTGGCCGCGGTCACCCACGACGAGTTGCGCGGAGCGCTGGCGTATCTCAGCCGCCAGTCGGTGGAAGCGATCGTCATGATCGTCACCCAGCAGGAAGCGCTCGCCGTAGTGCGCTCGGAGGCCACCACCATCCCGTTGATCGTCGTCGAGGGTGAACTGTCGGGGCGCGGATTGAGCGTCGGTGTCGACCAGATGGAAGGCGCGCGGCTGGCGACGCAGCATCTAGTCGACCTCGGCCACCGCGACATCGTCCACGTCAGCGGCCCGCTGACCTGGACCGAGGCCCGCGCCCGCCGCGCTGGATACATCGAGGTCATGCACGCCGCCCGGCTGCAGGTGCGGGCCGACCTGGAAGGCGACTGGAGTCCGGCCCGCGGCTACGCGATTGGCCGAGAATTGGTCAAACGCAACGACTTCTCGGCTGTCTTCGTCGCCAACGACCAGATGGCGATAGGCATCCTGCACGCATTCGCACAAGCCGGTATCGCTGTGCCCGATGACGTCAGCCTGATTGGGTTCGACGACGTTCCTGAGGCTGCCTATCTCAATCCCGCGCTGAGCACGGTCCGGCAGGACTTCCACGCGGTCGGCCAGCGCGCGATCGAACTTCTGACGGCCGTCCTCGACGGCGTGTCGCCGGCCACCCCGCTGCTCGCTCCCGAACTCGTCGTCCGCGATAGCACCCGTCCACATACCAGGACCAAGTGAGGATCTCGATGCACCGCCAGAAGTACACGATCGGAATCGATTTCGGCACTCTCTCCGGACGGGCCGTCGTCGTTCGAGTAGACGACGGAGCGGAACTGGCCAGCGCGGTGCACGACTATGAACACGGCGTGCTGACCCAGTCGCTGCCGGTCGGTGATGTGCGCCTGCCCGCCGAATGGGCGCTGCAGGTGCCCAAGGATTACCGGCGGGTGCTGAAAATTGCGGTACCAGAAGCGATCAGCCGCGCGGGCATCGACCCCGGCGACGTGATAGGCATCGGCACCGATTTCACGGCCTGCACCATGATCCCGGTACGCGCCGACGGCACACCGCTGTGCGAGACGACAGCCTTCGCAGACCGGCCACATGCGTACGCCAAGTTGTGGCGGCACCACTCTCCGCAACCACAGGCCGACCGGATCAACGCGGTCGCCGCCGACCGGAATGAACCGTGGCTCAAGCGATACGGCGGCTCCATCTCCAGCGAGTGGGAGTTCGCGAAGGCGCTGCAGATCCTCGAGGAGGACCCCGAGGTCTACCACGCGATCGATCGCTGGGTCGAGGCCGCAGACTGGATCGTCTGGCAGCTGTGCGGGTCTTATCTGCGCAACGCGTGCAGCGCCGGCTACAAGGGCATCTTCCAGGACGAGCGCTACCCGACTCGGGAATTTCTGGCCGCGGTCCATCCCGAGTTCGCCGACTTCGTCGACACCAAGCTCGACCACCCGATCGCAGCACTAGGCCGTGCCGCCGGACCGCTGACCACCCAAGCCGCGCGGTGGACGGGTCTACCGGCCGGGTTACCGGTCGCCGTCGGCAACGTCGACGCGCATGTCACTGCGGCCGCGGCCAATTCCCTCGAACCCGGCCAGCTGCTGGCCATCATGGGCACATCCACCTGCCATGTCATGAATTCGAATGTGCTGCGCGAAGTCCCGGGCATGTGCGGAGTCGTCGACGGTGGCATCGTCGCCGGGTATTGGGGCTATGAGGCGGGTCAGTCCGGAGTCGGCGACATCTTCGGGTGGTTCATCGACAACTGTGTACCCGCGTCCATCCACGAGCAGGCACGCGTTCGCAATGTCTCCGTCCATGACCTGCTGACCGAGCAGGCGTCGGCGCAGCGAATCGGCCAGCACGGACTAGTCGCCCTGGACTGGCACAGCGGCAATCGTTCAGTCCTCGTCGATCATCAGCTGTCGGGTGTGATCGTCGGGCAGACCCTGGCCACCACGTGTGTCGATATGTACCGGGCGTTGCTGGAGGCGACGGCCTACGGAACGCGGATGATCGTCGAGACGTTCGTCAACAGCGGTGTGCCGGTGAACGAACTCGTCGTCGGTGGCGGGCTACTCAAGAACCGCCTGCTGATGCAAATCTACGCCGACGTGGTGGGATTGCCTCTGTCGACAGTCAATTCGGCACAGGCACCCGCGCTGGGTGCTGCGATTCAAGCCGCCGCGGCCGCGGGCGCGTACCGGGACGTGCCCGCCGCGGCGAAGCAAATGGGCAGGCGTACCCGTAACGCCTACGTCCCGATTGTCGACAACGTCGCGCGCTACGACGAGCTGTACGCCGAATACGTCAAGCTGCACGACTGGTTCGGCCGTGGCAACGCAATGATGCGCACCCTGCGCGAGATATCGGCCCCCGCACGAGCTGGAGCATCCCGATGACCGTCACCTCCGAAATCAACGCCGTCGTCGCGGAACTGCGCCGGGAGGTCTGCGACCTGCACGCGCAGTTGACGAAGTACCAGCTGGTGATCTGGACCGCCGGCAACGTCTCGGCGCGGGTACCCGGTCACGACCTGATGGTGATCAAGCCGTCCGGCGTCGACTACGACACCCTCACGGCCGAAGAGATGGTGGTGTGCGATCTGTACGGCAACCTGGTGGATGGGCGGCTCGCCCCTTCGTCGGATACCGCGGCCCACGCGTATGTCTACCGGCACATGCCGGAAGTGGGCGGCGTGGTGCACACCCACTCCACGTACGCCACCGCATGGGCGGCCAGGGGCGAACCCATCCCGTGCGTGCTCACCATGATCGCCGACGAATTCGGCGGCGACATCCCGGTCGGCCCGTTCGCCCTCATCGGAGACGACTCCATCGGACGCGGCATCGTTGAAGCTTTGCGTGGCAGCCGATCTCCGGCCGTGCTCATGCGCAACCACGGGCCGTTCACGGTGGGCCCAGACGCCCGCTCGGCGGTCAAGGCCGCCGTGATGGTCGAAGACGTCGCACGCACCGTACACATCGGTCGGCAACTCGGCACGCTTGACCGCATCGACGGCCGCGACGTCGCCGCGCTCTTCGACCGCTATCAGAACGTCTACGGCCAGTCCCCGGCCACCCCGCAGGAAGGTAAGCACCCATGATCGACTCGCGCATCATCGATGGCGAAGTGTGGTTCGTCACCGGCAGCCAATCCATGTACGGCCAGGACACGCTTGATCAAGTGGCCAGTCAGTCCCGCGACATCGCCGAACGGCTCGACGGCTGCACCGAGATACCGGTTCGAATCGTTTGGGTGCCAACCGTTGTCAGCGCCGACAACATCGCGGCGGTGATCCGCCAAGCCAACGACAGCGCCCAGTGCGTCGGCGTGATCGCCTGGATGCATACATTCTCCCCGGCGAAGATGTGGATCCGCGGTCTCCGCGCGCTGCAGAAGCCAATGCTGCACCTACACACGCAATTCGGCGTCGAATTGCCTTGGGACAGCATCGACATGGATTTCATGAATCTCAACCAGGCGGCACACGGCGACCGCGAGTTCGGCTACATCCAGACGCGGCTGTCGACGCCACGCAAGACCGTCGCCGGGCATGTCAGCGATCAGCGCACCCGCTCGCGCATCGGGGCGTGGACACGCGCCGCGCTCGCCACCGCCGAGCTGGCCACACTGAAAGTGGCCCGGTTCGGCGACAACATGCGCAACGTCGCCGTCACCGAGGGCGACAAGGTCGAGGCCGAAGCGCACTTCGGTGCATCGGTCAACACCTATCCGGTCAACGAGCTCGCCGACCTCGTCGAACGAGTGCCGGCTGCCGAAGTGGACAAGCTGATACGCGAGTACGAGCATGCCTACCGGCTTGCACCCGAGCTCCGGCCAGGCGGTGACCGCCACAGCTCACTTCGGCACGGCGCGCAGATTGAAGCCGGTCTGCGAAAGTTCCTGGAGACCGGCGGTTTTCACGCGTTCACCACAAACTTCGAGGATCTCGGAGGGCTGCGCCAGTTGCCCGGCCTGGCCGTGCAGCGGCTGATGGCCGATGGGTACGGCTTCGGCGCCGAAGGCGACTGGAAGACCGCGGTCATGTTGCGGGCGGTCAAGGTGATGGCCGAAGGTCTGCCCGGCGGAACGTCGTTCATGGAGGACTACACCTACGACCTGACGGCAGGGGCCGAACGCGTCCTGGGCGCCCACATGCTGGAAGTGTGTCCGTCCATCGCGGACGGCGTGCCGTCGCTGGAGGTGCACCCGCTGTCGATCGGCGGCCGCGAGGATCCCGTCCGACTGCGGTTCACGGCCGCACCCAACGATGCGGTGATACTCGGGATCAGCGACATCGGTTCGCGATTCCGCCTGGTGGCCAACGAAGTTCGGGTTGTCGAGCCGACCGCTCCGCTGCCGAACCTGCCTGTGGCATGCGCGGTGTGGGAGCCGCGTCCCAGCTGGTCTATCGCCGCCGAGACGTGGCTGATGGCGGGTGCGCCGCACCACACGGTGCTGACCACCGCCGTCGGCACGGAGCTGCTCGAGGATTTCGCCACCATGACCGGTACCGAGCTACTGGTGATCGACGCCGACACCACCTTGCGGGGATTCACTCGGGAGCTGAAATGGAACGACGTGTACCACCACGCCGCAGCGGGTCTGTGAACGGACGCAAGTCCGGCAAGCGGAAATTGGATCGCTTCGACCGTGACTTACTCACCTTCATGCTCAGCTGGGCGCCGTATGGCGGCCCACCCGAGAACGAGTGCTTCGTTGAGTTCGGGATGAACGTCGACCGGGTTCGCGAGCGCTGTTTGGAAGTGGTCTGCGCGGCACGCGCCGCTGAATACAACGACGCGGACCGTTCGCTACTCCTGAATGCCGCCCAGCTGCTGGGACCGATTCAGCGTGACAGCCGATCCATCGCGCCGGTCGCCAAGCCGAAGGTGGCGCGCTTCGCGCGTCGTGCGGTGTCCGAGAGGACCCTTCGCGATGCGGTCGCCGTCCGGAGGCTGGCGGGGTCGCCAGTCGTGATCTGGCCGCCGCGTTCGATCCAGCAGTAGACCCCGAGGCAACGGTCCGCGCGTGCGGCCACCGCCTTGGTGATCTGGCGATTGACCCCGAACCCGGGTTGAGCCCGGCTGGGCATGACGCAGCGGATGGTCGGCATGGCGACATTGAGTACGGCGTCACCGACCGTAAGGCGTCCTCCCGTCCAGTGCGACTCCGGCAGATCGTCGTCTGGGTTATCAAGCGCCAGTAGCACATTGGGGCGGAATCGACGCACGTCCAGATCTTCGCCGACCTCCGCGCCGATGGTCGCGAGGCTGGTCCTGGTCAGTACGTGGACGGGAGCCAGGTCGACGAACATGCCCGGCGGTGTCGAGTAGCGATTGAAGTTGACCATGTCCGTGACCCGCACCATCGAGAGGTCGGGCAGTTTCTCGCCCTCGGAGATGCCGAAGGTCTCGCGAAGCCAGGTGGGCGATCTGGCATCGGCCCGCGCCTCGCGATTCAGCTTGTGCAGGCTGGTGTCCTCGGCCGGCGGCAGTGCGGTCAGCCGGACATCGCGGCCGGCCAGTTCGGAGAGCTTGGTATGCACGGCATCGTCGCGGCTGGACATCACCGTCCCGTCGGGGAAGGTGATCTCGACCTCTGGGACGTTGCCCGGACCTGCGTCGGGTGGGACCGCGTCGAGGTAGCGAGCGGTCGCGGTCAGGAGCACTGGGAGTTGCCGCGCGGACGCCGTGACGTCCTTTTCGACGTCGCGGACGGCCCACAAGCGGTCGCCCAGCACTCCGCGGGGCCCGATCTCGGACTGCTCGACCTGCCCACCGCCAAGAGACTTCACCGGATAGCGCCATAGTTCGGCGACGTGACCAATG
>JBKOYU010001128.1:0-1978 GCA_046725575.1 Actinomycetota bacterium
GGGCAGCTGACCCCATCAAGCGCCTCGGTACCCGCGGCGACTACCTGTCAGACCCGGCTTGGCTGCGGGGGTTTGAGCAGGTTGCCGCTGCGGGATTGGTTTGGGACCTGCTCGTTTACGACGAGCAGCTACCCGCAGCTCACGAGCTCATTGCGTCGTTTCCCGACACCACGTTTGTCCTGGAGGCGGCGGGTTGGCCACTTGATCTCACCGCCCAGGGCTTCCGCCGCTGGGAAGAGCGCCTGCGGGAGGTCAGTGAATTTCCCAACGTCGTCCTCAAGCTGCAGGGAATCGCCCTCATCTTCGGAACATCCGCAGACGAGATCGGAAAATGGATACCGACGGCACTCAGCATCTTCGGCGCCCAGCGGTGCATGTTCGCCACTCATTATCCGATTGACCATCTGCTATGGGATAGCCCCACCATGGTGTCCACCGTGCAGGCAGCCCTCGCTGACTTATCGGCGAAGCAAGAAGCCCAATTCTTCGGTGAAACGGCCCGACGCGTCTATCACCTGCCGATCAGGAGCTAATGTTCAATGGCGCCAGCTCGGCCGGCACCAGTCGACTCTGCGCACAGGGCGCGAAAGTGTGAGTGACTCAGACCGTCAGGGTCAACGCAAGATCAGGACACCACGACTGCGAGTTGCGCTGTTGAAGAACGGTTCCGCGACGTCCGCGGCTTCGTCGAACGGCCGGATCGACGCGGCATACCCATCGCACGGCTGATCGCATTGCTGACGCACTCCGCTGCATCTTGGAGCAGCATGTGGTCGGCAGTGGGATGGTGCAGATGAATCGCGCCTGGGATGGTGGCGGCCATGTCGCGTGAGTGAGATGCCGGGGTCAGTATGTCGGTTCCGCCGCTGATGACAATCGTTTTGGCGGTAATGGACGCAAGCGCGTGGTACACGCTGTAGCTCTTGATGCCGGGCAGGAAGCCGGCCGCCGTCGTCAACGACGTTGTGCGGACCGCGGCTGCGGCGACCGCCGCGACTGCGCTGCCGTCGCCGGAGTATCTGCTCAGTGCCACGCCGAGCGGCCGGATAAGCGCCTTGACGGCCTTATCCGTCACTCGTTGCGGCATGCGATGAACGAGATCGAATAGCGCTCCCGTGGCGGGAGTGGCCAGCAGGCGGCCGATACCCCGCTCGGCGATGCTGCCCGCCGCGGTTCCGACCAGTACGAGGCCGCGCGGTTCCACCGGACGCTTCGAGGCGGGACGACCGAAATACGCCAGCGCCGTCATGCCGCCCATCGAATGACCCGCCAGCGTAAGCGGACCCGTGACGTGCAGGGCGGTGAGAACCTCGGCGAGGTCGGCGGCGAGTTGGTCGATCTGGTAGGTGGGCATGGGTGCGCCGGTCGAACGACCGTGGCCGCGGTGGTCATAGGTGATGATGCGAATCCTGCTGGCCCACCGGCGCCGTAGTTGGCACACCTGGGAATCCCAGCTCTCTTTCGTGAGGCAAAGGCCATGCAGCAGAACGACAGTGGGGTCGTCGGCGCGGTCAGAACCGTAGTCGCGTACTGCCAGCCGCACGCCGTCACTCGTGGTCACCGTCCGCTCGACACAGCCATCTCCGGCTATCCGTGTGGATGCCGTGGGCCGAAACGCGGTGGGCGCCAGACCCGAATTGGGCGCAGCCGACATGGTGGACTCCTCGCTCGGTATCGATGTCGGGACGGTTCCCGACACGCTGATGCGCTCGAAGCTACGGACCGGCGGAGGCGGTAGCTCGCTTGTGCGCACAACCCGCGCAAGCGGCGATTTTGAGCTTTTGCGCATTGCGCTCAGGGGCCATCGCGGTTGTCGAAGTGAAGGCCCCTCTCCCGCAATAACACTCGACAGCCGAGACGGAAGTGACACACGCGTGAGCACAACGCGCAAAAGCTAACAAATCGCTTGTTGCGCGGCTTGTGCGTACAAGCGAGCCACCGCGCGGGCAACTCCATAGCTTCGTGAGCAGTGGTGACA
>JBKOYU010000169.1:0-7177 GCA_046725575.1 Actinomycetota bacterium
CAAGACGGGCCAGCTCGTTCCGTCCACGCTGCTGCTGTGGGACGCCGCGATCCGGCGTGCGCGGTCGAAGCGGCGCGGCAAGCGGCGCGACTTGAGTGCAATCGGGAGCGGTCAGCGCTCCTGAACGCACACAAATCGCAGTGAAGTAGCGTCGTCGAGGTGAATCTGGCCTACGACGACCGCGGCAGAGGCGACCCGGTGGTGTTCATCGCGGGTCGCGGCGGCGCCGGCCGCACCTGGCATCTGCATCAGGTGCCTGAGTTCCTGCGGGCAGGCTATCGCTGCATCACGTTCGACAACCGCGGCATCGGCGCGACGGAGAACGCCGACGGCTTCACGACGGACACCATGGTCGCCGACACCGCTGCGCTGATCGAGAAGCTCGACGTCGCGCCGGTGCACGTCGTGGCGATCTCGATGGGCGCGTTCATCGCGCAGGAGCTGATGGTGGCCAGGCCTGAGCTGGTCAGGTCGGCGGTGTTGATGGCCACCCGCGGCCGCCACGACCGCACCCGCGACTTCTTCCGCGACGCCGAGGTCGAGCTCGCCGAGTCCGCCGTCGAGCTGCCACCCTCGTATGACGCGAAAGTGCGCCTGCTGGAAAGCTTTTCGCCGAAGACACTGAACGACGACGTCGCCGTGCGGGACTGGATCGACATGTTCACCATGTGGCCGACCAAGCCGACGCCGGGCCTCAAGACGCAGCTGACCATCGCGCCGGAGGGCAACCGGCTCACCGCTTACCGAGGTATTACGGCACCCGTGCTCGTCATCGGCTTCCAAGACGACGTGGTGCTGCCCGCGCACCTCGGCCGCGAGGTCGCCGACGCCATCCCGAACGGCCGCTACCTGGAGATTCCGCACACCGGGCACCTCGGCTTCATCGAACGGCCGCAGGTCGTCAACGCCGCGGCCCTCAAATTCTTCGCCGATAGTCTGTAGTGGTGAACCCATCGACTACGCAGGCCCGCGTGGTCGTCGACGAACTGACTCGCGGCGGCGTGCGCGATGTCGTGCTGTGCCCGGGTTCGCGCAACGCGCCGCTGGCCTTCGCGCTGCAAGACGCCGACCGGGCAGGCCGCATCCGGCTGCATGTCCGCATCGACGAGCGCACCGCGGGTTACCTGGCGATCGGGCTCGCGGTCGCCGAGCGGGCGCCGGTGTGTGTGGCGATGACGTCGGGCACGGCGGTCGCGAACCTGGGGCCGGCCGTCGTGGAGGCCAACTACGCGCGGGTGCCGCTGATCGTGCTGAGCGCCAACCGGCCCTACGAACTGCTGGGTACCGGCGCCAACCAGACTTTCGAGCAGCTGGGCTACTTCGGCACGCAGGTGCGCGCCAACATCAGCCTCGGGCTGGCCGAGGACGCACCTGAGCGGATGGACGCGCTGAACGGGCAGTGGCGCTCGGCGACTTGCCGAGTTCTGGTGGCCGCCACGGGATCTCGCACCGCCAACGCCGGGCCGGTGCAGTTCGACATCCCGCTGCGCGAGCCGCTGGTGCCCGACGCCGAAGACAGCAGGGCAACCGGCCCCTACGCGCCGGAGGGCCGGCCCGGCGGCAGGCCGTGGACGTACACGCCTCCGGTCACGTTCGACCAGCCGCTGGATATCGACCTCACGCCGGACACCGTCGTGATCGCCGGCCACGGCGCGGGTGCGCACCCCAATCTCGCCAAGCTGCCGACGGTCGCCGAGCCGACCGCGCCGCCCGCCGAGAACCCGCTGCATCCGTTCGCGCTGCGGCTAGTCCGCCCGCAGCAGGTGATCATGCTTGGCCGGCCGACGCTGCATCGGCCGGTGTCGCGGCTGCTGGCCGACCCGTCGGTGCCGGTGTATGCGCTGACCACTGGCCCGCGCTGGCCTGACGTATCGGGGAATTCGCAGGCCACGGGCACGCGAGCGGTGACAACGGGCGAGCCGAACGCCCACTGGCTCAAGCGTTGCGCCGACGTGAACCGGCACGCGATCGAAGCGGTCCGTGCCCAGCTCAAGGCGCATCCGCTGACCACGGGCTTGCATGTCGCGGCGGCGGTGGCCGACGCAATGCGGCCGGGCGATCAGCTGGTGCTGGGCGCGTCGAACCCGGTGCGCGACGCGGCACTGGTTGGGCTGAACACGCAGGGCATCAAGGTGCGGTCGAACCGCGGCGTGGCCGGCATCGACGGCACGGTGTCGACGGCGATCGGCGCGGCGCTGGCGCACGACGGGCGCACGATCGCGTTGATCGGCGACCTGACGTTCGTGCATGACAGCTCTGGACTGCTGATCGGTCCGACGGAGCCGACGCCGCGCAACCTGACGATCGTGGTGTCCAACGACAACGGCGGCGGCATCTTCGAACTGCTCGAGCAGGGCGACCCGAGGTTTTCCGATGTGTCGTCGCGGATCTTCGGCACGCCACACGACGTCGATGTCGGCGCGCTGTGCCGGGCGTATCACGTCGAGAGCCGGCAGATCGAGGCCGACGACCTGGTCGGAGCGCTGGGCGAGCCGTTCGAGGGGATGCGGGTGCTGGAGGTGAAGGCCGACCGGTCGTCGCTGCGGGCGCTGCATGCATCGATCAAGGCCGCCCTGTGAGCGGAGCGAACAGGACGGCGCAGTGAGCGGAGCGAACAGGACGGCGCAGTGAGCGGAGCGAACAGGACGGCGCAGTGAGCGGAGCGAACAGGACGGCGCAGTGAGACGGCTGATTGCCTTGCGGCGCTGGCTGATTCCGCGTCTGTCTCGCGATCCGGACGAGACCCGATCGCAACGGGTCTTCCGCCGGATTCGTATCGGGATCGTCGTCGCCGCATGCCTGGTGACGCTGCAGTCCGTGCTGCTGGTGTTTGGAGCGTGGCGCAACGACCGTCAGATCGAGCGCCACATGGGTGTGGCCGAGGCGAACGTGCTCAATGCGGGACCCCGGCGTTCGACGATCGAGTTTGTCACACCCGACCGCGTCACCTACCGCCCAGAGCTTGGCGTGCTGTACCCGTCGGAGCTGGAAAACGGGATGCGAATCTACGTCGAGTACGACAAGAACAACCCGGATCTGGTTCGGGTGCAAGACCGTAACGCGTCGCTGGCGATCATCCCGGCCGGCTCGATCGCGGTGGTGGGCTGGCTGATCGCCGGAGCCGCACTACTGGGCGTCACCCTCGTGGAGTGCCGCATCTCTCCTCGCGAGCAGTTGCAAATGGCCCTCGACACGCCGTAAAAGGGAGCACTTTGCGTCTGTTCGGCACTGAACCGCACGCCATCCATCAATGCGTCGGGCACAATTTGACTTGTGCCGAGATGCGGGTTGCCATGCCCGCCTTGCTGACTCGGTTCCCGACGCTGCCGCTCCGCGTCAGGACTGCATGAGCTTGTTGAGCCAGTCGTTGTCGTAGATGTCGAGCTTCTCGCCCTTGCCGAGATCGTAAACCGTTGGCGTGCCCAGATCTGTCGAGTCGATCTCGTAGAGATACTCGAAGTTCGCATCGTCCATGTCCTTGGTGCTCACCGCTGATCCGCCGTCGCTGATCCTTTTGGCGACACTGTCGGACATGCCGGCTTTCGTCGCGTATTCGCGCAGTTCATCTTTCGTCGGTGGCTTACCACCCGGGCGCTGGTTCGCCCACAGCTGCTCGACGAAGCGTTGGAACTGTGTACCGGTCGCGGCCGGCTTCTCGGCGGCCAAAAACAGTGCATTGCTCACTTGCCCCGAATAACCGCCGCTCTTGTCGTCGAGGAACGTCATTGGGCGGTAGGTGACCTCGAGTTGTCCGACGGCGATGTAGTAGGCGAGTTGGTCGCCGAAGTCGTGTTGCAGGTCCGCGCAGTGATTGCATTGCGGCTCGGTGTAGATCTCGATCTTCACGGGGGCGTTGTCGAAGCCCGCGACGATGCCGTAGCCGTCCTTGCTGACTGACAGCGGCGGCTTGTTCGGATCGGACTCCGCGGTGCCTGCGACCTGCTTGGTGCAGCCGACGCCCACGATCATCAGGGCTGCCGTGATCAGCACCATGGCCCGGGAAATCCGCATGTCAACCGTCCTTCTTTGTGCGCACGATACTCGACTCCCGGTCCGCGGACAGGCCGATCATTGGCACGAGGTTTTTGCGTGTCGTATGCCCTGTTGCAACCTCGGCGACAGCCGCTGATGGGACGCTCTTGGCGTGCGCGTTGCAATCGTCGCAGAGTCGTTCCTCCCGAATGTCAACGGCGTCACCAACTCGGTGCTTCGGGTGATCGAGCATCTCCGCCGCACCGGTCACCAGGCCCTGATCATCGCCCCGGACACCCCGCGTGGCGAACCGCCTGCCGACAAGATTCACGACGGCATCCGCGTGCATCGAGTGCCGTCGCGGATGTTCCCCAAGATCACTTCGCTGCCGCTCGGTGTGCCGCGGCCCCGGATGGTGAAGGCGCTGCGCGGATTCGACCCGGACGTTGTGCATTTGGCGTCACCCGCATTGCTCGGCTACGGTGGGCTGCACGCAGCGCGATTCCTCGGCGTGCCAACCGTCGCCGTATTCCAAACCGACGTAGCGGGTTTCGCGGAGAGCTACGGCATCGGCTTCACCGCCCGCGCCGCATGGGCGTGGACGCGACACCTGCACAGCCGTGCCGACCGGACGCTGGCGCCGTCGACCGCCGCGATGGAAAACCTGACAGCGCACCGCATCCCGCGTGTGCACAAGTGGGCCCGCGGCGTTGACATCACCGGCTTCGCGCCCTCGGCACGCGACGAAAGCCTGCGGCACACGTGGTCGCCGGAGGGCAAGCCGATCGTCGGGTTCGTGGGTCGGCTCGCGCCGGAGAAGCACGTCGAGCGCCTGGCGCCACTGATCGGACGCGACGACCTTCAGCTGGTGGTCGTCGGCGACGGCGTCGACCGCGAGAAGCTCGAAACTGCGCTGCCGTCAGCGGTTTTCACCGGCGCGTTGTACGGCGATGAGCTCGCCGCGGCGTACGCCAGCATGGATGTCTTCGTCCACCCCGGCGAGCACGAGACGTTCTGCCAGGCGGTGCAGGAGGCGATGGCGTCGGGCCTGCCGCTCATCGCCCCGAACGCCGGAGGACCGCGCGACCTGGTGGCACCGTACCGCACTGGGCTGCTGTTGTCGGTCGACGAGTTCGAGACCAAGCTGGCCGAGTCGGTCGACCACCTGATCGCAGAACGCCAGCGCTACTCGCTGGCCGCGCGGCGCAGCGTGCTGGGTCGCACCTGGCCGGCGATCTGCGACGAGCTGCTCAGCCACTACGAGGACGTCATCGGCCAGCGCCAGCTCCGCGCCGCCTAGCCCTGGGCTTCGACGGCGACGGGCTGCCACTCCTCCCACGTCTTGAGCCGGCTCTCGTAATCGGCCTTGGCCAGCTGCAGCGGCAGCTCCCCGAAGAACACCCGCAGCGGCGGCTCAGCAGCGTCGACAACCTTGAGCAGCGCGCGGGCCGAAGCCTGCGGATCGCCCGGCTTGGCGGTGCGCTGGCTACGGATACGCTCGGCGTCCTCGTGCACCTCTTTGTAGTCGGGCAGCGGGGTGGAGCGCTTCGCCGACGACCCGGCCCAGTCGGTGGAGAACCCGCCCGGCTCGATCAGCGTCACGTGGATCCCGAACGGCGCGACCTCCTGGGCCAGCGCCTGCGAGAAGCCCTCGAGCGCCCACTTCGACGCGTGGTAGATGCCGACGTTCTGGAACGCCGTGATGCCGCCGATCGACGACACCTGGATGATGTGGCCGCTGCGCTGCGCCCGCAGGAACGGCAGCGCGGCCTGCGTCACCCACAGCGCGCCGAACACGTTGGTCTCGATCTGGGCGCGCGCCTCGGCCTCCGTCAGCTCCTCGATGAAGCCGAAGTGGCCGTAGCCGGCGTTGTTGACGACGATGTCGAGGCGCCCGAAGTGGTCGTGCGCCTGCTTGACCGCGGCGAAGTCGGCGTCGCGGTCGGTCACGTCGAGCCTGATCGGCAGCAGAGCGTCGCCGTACTTCTCGGCGAGATCGTCAAGCGTCGCGGTGTCCCGTGCGGTGGCCGCGACCTTGTCGCCGCGCTCCAGCGCCGCGATCGCCCACTCGCGCCCGAACCCACGTGATGTCCCTGTAATGAACCAAACTTTTTCAGTCACGCTCGGTTAATGCCCGCTATGGCGGTCCTCATTCCCGGACTAAGCATGTTCACAGGTACCGTCGCGGGCGTGAGCCGGGCGTCGCTGGACAAGAACCCACATGAGGTGGCGTCGATGTTCGACGCCGTCGCGCGCCGCTACGACCTGACCAACACCGTGCTGTCGCTCGGGCGGGACCGGTTCTGGCGGCGGGCGACACGCTCGGCGCTGCGTATCGGCCCAGGCGACAAGGTGCTCGACCTCGCGGCGGGTACGGCCGTGTCGACGGCGGAGCTGGCGGCGTCGGGGGCGTGGTGCGTGGCGGCGGACTTCTCGGTCGGCATGCTGGCGGCCGGGGCTCGGCGCCGAGTGCCAAAGGTGGCAGGCGATGCGACGCGGCTGCCCTTCGCCGACGGCGTGTTCGACGCGGTGACGGTCAGCTTCGGGCTGCGCAACGTCGTCGACCACAGGGCCGCGCTGCGGGAGATGGCGCGGGTGACGCGGCCGGGCGGCCGGCTGGTGGTGTGCGAGTTCTCGACGCCGACGAACCGATTGTTCGCGACCGTCTACAAGGAGTACCTGATGCAGGCGTTACCGCGGATCGCCCGCGCGGTGTCGTCGAATCCGGAGGCCTACGTCTATCTGGCCGAGTCGATCCGCGCCTGGCCGGATCAAGCGTCGTTGGCCCGAAAGATCGCCGACGCCGGCTGGTCGGCGGTGCGGTGGCGCAACCTCACCGGCGGCATCGTCGCGTTGCACGCGGCGACTAAGCCGCTGCCCTAGACGACGTCATCGAGGACGGCGGCGTTGTATCCGGGAATGAACGTAATCCCTGGGCCCCCATGGCATCCCGCGGCGGGCAGGTGCTCGGCGCCGACGAGATCGATCAGTGTGAGATCTGGCGACAGATTGGAAACGACCACGGGCGCGCTGATTTCCGACCCGTCGCGCAGCCTCCTCGGCCACCCCGTAGACCACCTGCCGGGGCGGGTCCCTCGTTACCACGCCATCTCATAGGATGGCCATAGGATGGTGGCAGATGGAGAGGAGGGTGATGGCCGAGGTCGACAAGAGCGAGAAGATCACCATCAACGTGGGTCTGGTC
>JBKOYU010000458.1:0-4606 GCA_046725575.1 Actinomycetota bacterium
GCTGTGGCAGGTCGTCTGTACACAGTTGGATTCCTACGCGCTGCTGTTTGCCCGGCAGTGGTACGAGAACGGTGGCGCCACGCGGACCAAGGACGTAGCACGCCGCGTCCGCGTAGCCCGTCGCGGCGGCGACTCGTCCGTTGTAGAAGGCGCTCCGATAGCGATGGATCGTTGCCTCGCCGAATATCTCGTCGGTCAACCTCGAGTTCGCACCGGCGGCGATCACAGTCAACGCGGCTCGGTGCTCGCCCGATTTGGTGCGGACGCCGGCGACACGTCCACCATCAAGGACCGGGCTGATCGCTCGATCGCCCATTCGGATGTCGACGTGGCCGGTGGCGCGGACGGCCTGTTCGAACGCGGCAAGGATCTCGGTGTGGCGAAGCGACAGGAAGTAGCGGTCGGCCCCCAACAATGCGATGGTATTCGCCTCGAAATGGACCCTGCCGTCGGCGTCGAGTATCCGGAACCAGTGAAATCTCAGGGGGTTCCGGTCCATGATCGCGGCAAACGCACCGAGCGATTCGAGCACGGGGAGTATCCCGGGTTGCAGGACGTCTCCCCGGTCTACGGAGTCGTTGGCGGTGCGCGATTCGAAAAGCCGCGATTCGAAGCCCTCGCGCGCCAAGGCCAGGGCGGCGGACAAACCCGCGATGCCGCCGCCGACCACGATGATCTCCTCGGTCACTCGAATCGCTCATATCTCGAGTGCGATTGCGCCGAAAGAGAACCCGAGCCCGAATGCCACGAGCAGCACCCTGGTTCCCTTGGTCAGAAGACCGTTGTTTCCCGCGAGTGCGAGGTTGACGAGGAGGCTGGCCGGTCCCATGTTGCCTAGGTGCGTCACGGGTGCCGGCACAATCGAGGAGCCCAGACCGAGGGCCTGTGCGCCTATCGACAGCAATCTGGCGTTCGGTTGGTGGGCGATCACGAGCGAGACGCTCGGTTTCGTCCACCTGGCTCGGTTCAATACGTCGTCGACGACTTCCGGCAGTACGGCGACCGCGACTCGCGCGAGTCCGGGACCGTCCATTTCGTAATATCCGGCTTGGATCGCGAAGCCGTTCTCGTTCGTGGTGTGGCCGAGCACGCGGACTCTCCCCAATCCGGCATGCGCGGCGTATGTCTTCCAACTTGAGGCGTGAATGATGCTGCTGCCGTTCGCATTCGCCACCTCGGGGCGGGAGAGGATTATCGCTCCCGCCCCCGATCCGAACAATCCGGCGGTTGCGGTGTCGTCGTGGCGGACGATCGGCAGGAAATCGGCTGCGGCCGATAAGATGACGCGATCGCAGCGACCGGCGTCGAGCATCAGGGTGGCGATTTCGACGGCGGGAATCGGCTCTGCGCAGACACCGTCTATCGCCAGAACCCGGCACTCATCCATGCCGAGCTGCTCGACCAGGGCGATCCCGGAGGGCGGAGTCAGTTGGGTGAGTCCATTCTGGATGTGGATGATTATCGTCTCCTCGCCGAGATCGGACACATCGACATCGGCGCCGGCGCATGCTTGACGAACTGCTTGCGCCGCGAGGGTGAGCACCGTCTCGCCCTCGCCACACACTCGGCGCTCGACGATGCCCGTTCGCCTGACGAACCAGTCGTCGGGCAGGGCGAGCGATCGTGCAAGGTCGACGTTCGAGACAACGACGGAGCCGACCGCGTGACCGAGGCCGCCGATCACGATTTCGGCGTGAATCGGTTCCTGCTTCCGCACTCCTGCGCGGTCGCGGGTTCTGTGATCGACATCATGCGTGATCGCAACCTCGCGGTCGCGCAATAGGCGCGCAGCAGGCGATAATCCGGTCTGCACGCTCATGCCAGCCACGCAATCAACTCGGTCACTATGGCAATGATCGCGGGGACGCACATCGCGAGGGCAGCGACCATTCCCGCTTCTTTTTCCTTGTCCGACGCACGGCGGTTGGAGAATGCGAGGACGACACCGCCGAGGAAGATGCAGGCACACCCGTACAGCACGAGGGTGCGGGCGACGTGTGGATGGTGGGTGTGCTCGGCGATCACCCCTATGATCGGGGCGGCGCCAAGGAACACGCTGTAGACACCGAGGTGGAACGACCACCAGCGCTGCGGTGGCAGGTCCGCCGTCCGCACCTCGGAGATGCCTTGGTGAACAGCCTGATTCTTGAAAAGCACACTCTCGGAGACGGATGTGAATAGGAGAACGCATCCGGCAAGTACCGCGAAAACATCTGCAACATTACTCATTTCAGCTCCAACGATCCTACGAACGAGCACGACTGCGAGCGCCGGTTGTACCGTCGTCCTATCGACATCCATCGAGTTTCCTTTGTACGGTTCAAAGCGAAACCACCTTTCCGACCGTTCCGTCGATTCGATACTTGTTCCCCGACACCATCCGGACCGTTGCGTCGCATGTTCCGGTTACCGCTGGTTTGCCGAATTCGCGCGCCACTATCGCTGCGTGGGATAGCATTCCGCCGCGGTCGGTTACGACGGCGCCCGCGATCGCGAGTAGCGGCATCCACGCCGGCGACGTCATCTCGCACACAAGTATTTCGCCCGGAATCAACTCGCCGAACTGATCGACGGACTTGACCACACGACATGGACCTTCGGCGACGCCCGGTGACGCGCCGAAGCCCGCTATCTCGGCTCTGTCGATGGTCGCGCCGGGCACTCTGGCCGGGGCCGTCGACACCGTTGCGGTGCGATTCGACCGGCGCTCGAACTCGGCGGCTTCGCCTCTGACAATCGCGTCGATCGAGTCGAGCGACTGCAAGAAGATGTCTTCCCTGGCGTTCAGGATCCCGCGAGCTGCGCACCGTTCGCCCAGTCGCAGCAGGGCGTCACGCACCACGCGGGTCGCCTGCTCGTAGCCGTACGCAACCCAATCACGTTCGGTCGCAATCCGCCTCAGCCGGCGATCAAGTCTGCGCCGTCTCGTGGGCTCGCCGCTTCCCGCGGGGTGAGGGTCGCCGCTGGCGTCGACTGCCGCGATCGCAGGAAGCGTGGCGATCAGTGCCTCCGGATCGACATCCCACACCTTGTCGCTGACCAAAGGAACGAAAGTCTGGCCCTTACCGCCGTGCTCGGCGAGAAACTCGGCCAGGGTCGCGTCGAGATCGGCCTGCTTCGAAGGATCCGATGCCGCCTGCCTCCAGCTTCGCGACAGTCGCACGAGATCCTCGCGGAAGCGGCGGGTTGGGGAATCTCCGGCCGTGGCGCGACCGGACGAACCTCGGTCAGCGCTCCGAATTGACCCGGAAACGAACTTGATGGTGAAGCTCGACAGAAAATGGCGCCTGCGGCTCGTGAAGACCTTGTCGCGCAGGCTGATACCGATATTCACGCGATCCATGAGCTGCGGTTCGGTCAGGCCGTCCAGTTCCTTCGGCAGTGACGATATCTCTGCGAGCACACCTCGCAGCTCGCCGTTCACCCATTGCATCGGGTCATGTCGCATCCTGATGAGGGTTCTGAAGGCCACAGCCGGAAGCCTGTAGAGGGACCTTGGGGTCAGCCGCAGTTCGGGCGCTGTGACGGTCACCGTTCCGTCGTCGCCGAGCACGAGAACATCCCTTGCGTCCACAGCCTCGAAACCGAGTTCCGCGGCATAGTCGACAGTCACCTGAACGAGACTCAGACATGTTTCGCGATCCAGAATCGTGAGCTGCTGCGGAAAATAGTCGCCGACGACCGCCTCGACCTGACGCTCGATCCACGAAGGTGTTCGCCTGGCCATCAGTTCTCCTCGCCGACTGGAACGGATCCGCGACGTCACCGCGGTTGACATGCGCACGCTCACCCGACCGCGACCGCGTCATTGAACTGCTCACGGCACCCCTGCTCGGCGACGGGCCGCATGAACATCGCCGCGGCCGCGAGCCCAACCAACAACACGCCCGCTGGCAACAGCATCGACTCCGCCAAAACGGAGTTGACCGCCCCCCGCAGGTGCGGGGGCAGCTGGCCAGTGGAGCCGTCGACGAGCCCACCCGCAATCCCACGCACGGACATCCGCGAAACAACCATCGCTGCCACCGCGGCACTGCCCAGGACCGATCCGATCAGCCGGGTGGTGTTGTAGATACCGGCGCCCGCCCCCGCCCGATCGGGCGTCAGGTTGTGAGTTGCCGTGGCGGACAACGGCGCCCAGATGCAGGCGTTCGCAACACCCATCAACACGATCGGAGCCAAGTATTTCCAGATCTCGGTGTCCGGTTCCATGACGGCGGCAAATGTTGCCTGGGCGACCGCGAACGTGAAGAAGCCGATCGCGGGGATGTACCGCGGGTGCAGGCGATCAACCAATTTACCGATCGCCGGTGCCAACGCAGCGGTGACAATCGCGACCGGTGCAAACACGATCGCCGCCATCGTCGGCGAGAAGCCCCGAACCGCCTGTGCGTAGAACATCGCTTCCAACACCATGGCCGTGATCGAGAACGCCATCGCCGCGATCGCGATATTCGCCAGCGAGAAATTGCGGTCCCTGAACAGTTCGAGCGGCACCAACGGCTCGCCACCGATTCGCGACTGTTGCCAACTCAGTGCGACAAGCACGACGACCCCGGCAGCTATCGTCAGCCACACGCCGGGGGACCAGTCATAGGTTTCACCT
>JBKOYU010000927.1:0-4009 GCA_046725575.1 Actinomycetota bacterium
CGCGATCGCGATGACCACGCGCTGGCGTTCGCCGCCAGACAGCTCGTGAGGGAAGGCCCGAGTCCGCCGCTCGGGCTGGGCGATACCCACCAATTCAAGCAGTTCGACAGCGCGCCTGCGGGCGGCTTGCTTGCCGATGTCGCGGGTATGCACCTGCAGCGCCTCGGCGATCTGGTCGCCTACGGTGTACACGGGGGTGAGCGCCGACATCGGGTCCTGGAACACCGTACCGATCGACTTGCCACGGATCCGCGACATCTGTTGATCGGACAGACCCAGCAGTTCGTTGCCGTGCAACCGGATCGAGCCGGACACCTCGGCGTATTCGGGCAGCAGGCCGACAACTGCCATGGCGCTGGCGGACTTTCCCGCGCCGGACTCGCCGACGAGCGCCACCACCTCGCCTGGGTCGACGTGAAAATTCATTCCCCGCACCGCCGCCACCCGTTCGGTATCTGTCGGGAATGCGACGGACAGATCGGTAACCTGGAGCAGGCTCACTTTCGCCGCCTCCGCCGCAAGGCGCGGCTGCCCGGATCCAGCGCGTCGCGCAGCCCATCACCGGTGAGGTTGGCGCACAATGCAATCAGCACCAGCACGCCTGCCGGTATCAAGAACAGCCACGGAAACGTTGTCGCCGACTTGGTTCCATCGGCGATCAGCGTGCCCAGTGATACGTCGGGTGGCTGTATACCGAAACCCAAGAAGCTCAACCCAGTCTCGCCCAGAATGGCCACGGCGACGTTGAGCGCGGTGTCGATGATCAAAATGGACGCCACATTCGGCACGATGTGGCGGACGATGATGCGCCAGTTGCTCACGCCCATATATCTTGCGGCGGCGACGAATTCGCGCATCCGCAGACTCATCGTCAATCCGCGCACCATGCGCGAACTGATCATCCAGCTGAACACGGAGAACAGCACGATCAACCAGACAACGCGGGCGGATTGCCCCAGGCGCGGTGTGACGATAGCGATCAGGATGAAGCTCGGCACCACCAGCAGCAGGTCGACGATCCACATCAGCGCGCGGTCACGCAGGCCCCCGAAATAGCCGGCGATCGATCCGACAGTGGCGGCGATTGTGGTCGAGATGAACGCCACGCAAACCCCGATCAGCATGGATTTCTGCATGCCACGCAATGTTTGGGCCAGAAGATCCTGGCCGAGCGCGTTGGTGCCGAACCAATGGTCGACGCTGGGGGGTTGTTGCAGCGCGTAGTAGTCGAGCTCGGTGTAGGAGTAGGGCAACAGCGGCGGCAGCGCGTAGCAGCCAATGAACAGCAGGACGAGCAGCACCAGCGACACTACGGCGGGCCTGTTGCGAAGGAAGCGGCGCAGCACCAGCGTGCGGCGCGATGCAAACCGCGCGACGTCGACACCCGACTTGGCGGTCGTCGCGGTTTCGGTGGTGACAGGCTCGGTCATGTGACGCGCACCCTCGGGTCGAGCGCGGCGTAGATGACGTCGGAGAGCAACCCCCCAATCAGAATCGTCGCGCCGGAGAACACGGTGACGGCCGCGATGATGTTGGTGTCCTGTGTGGCCACGCCCTGTACCACCCACTCACCCATGCCGTGCCAGCCGAAGATTTTCTCGGTGAACACCGCGCCGGTGACGAGCCCGCTGACGCCGTAGGCGAACAGCGTGGCCATCGGGATGAGCGCCGTGCGCAGTCCGTGTTTGAACAATGCCTGACGTCGGGTGAGGCCCTTGGCACGGGCGGTCCGGATGAAGTCCTGGCCGAGCACGTCGAGCATTGCGTTGCGCTGGTAGCGACTGAAGCCTGCGATGGCCGTGAGCGCGAGCGTAAACGTCGGCAGAACCAGGTGCTGCAGCCGGTCGACAAACTGATTCCACGCCCCTCCGACGGCGTCAGGCGAAGTTTCTCCGGTGTACTCGAACAACTGCACACCAAGGATCGAATTGACCCGCAGCGCAGCCAGAATCAGCAGATTCGCGATGACAAATGTCGGAGTGCTGATCACCAATAGCGCCAACACCGTGATGACGCGGTCAGACAGGCGATACTGCCGGATCGCCCCCCACGCTCCGACGATTACACCGATCAGGGTGCCCAGCAGCGAACCGATGACCACCAGTCGCAGGCTGACACCGACGCGTCGCCCGAGCTCGTTGGACACCGGCTGGCCCACGACCGTGGTGCCGAAGTCGCCGCGAACCGCGCCGGACGCCCAACGGACGTATCGGACCGGGATCGGCTTGTCCAAGTCGAGCTCCGCGGCCTTGGCGTCGATCGCTGACTGTGGTGGTCGAGGGTTGCGCTGCAGCAGGCTGTCGAGCGGCTTGAAGGCGATCGAGGTCAGCGAGAACGTCAGAAACGACGCCAGCGCCAGCAGCACGAGGTAGTTCAGCAGACGCCGCGCGAGGAAGCGCGTCATAGGCGACGTCCTTGGGCGGGCTGCATGACGCACAGGGTATGAGATGGCTCCCGCGGCAGCCCGTTCTTGCCGCTCCCGCGTGGCTAGACAATTCGTACCGCCGCTTAAGGCCGTTTCCAGTTTGGAGGCGAAGACTGGCGTTCACCTGCAGGTTTACCGGTCGCCGCAGGGGCGCGGCGGCATGGACAAACGCCAGGAAGGTGAGGTGTTCGAGGATGGTTTCTCGCAAACGAAACAACGTGAGACTGCTTGCCGCGGTGATCGGCGGTAGCGGTGTGATTGCCGCGGCTGCGGTGTCCGTGGCCGTCGCGCAGGAACAGGCGGGCCAGGATTCCGCCGCGAAGTCGACGACCATGACCGTCGGCTCTACAAGCACGGAGACGACGCCGCCGACGGTGGAGGCCACGACGATGGCCGCGCCGGCGATGCGGGGCCCGGCCGCGCTGCCGACCGAGGAGCAGGGGCCCGCCGCGCCGTAGCCAAATCCGCATCGATTTCACGGGTGAGCGCTGGTCAGCGCGCAACCTAGGTACTTCGCACCCCTGATCCAGGGTTTTCACAGATTCGTCGCATTCACTAGCTCCGACCTGCATGTTTGTCGGTTCCCCGCTCGGACCGGCTACAACCAGAGAGGAGCAAACACAGTGATTGCAACCAGGCGAACGAATGTGAAGCTGCTGGCGGCCGTGATCGGCGGCAGCGCCGTGGTGGCCGCCGGCGCCCTGACCATGGCGATCAGCCAGGAGCAGGCGTCGCCCGCGACCGTAACCAGCTCGGGCATGACCATGGGTGCGACGAGCACTCAGGAAACGCCGCCGACCGCGCCGGAGACCACGATTGCGGTACCCGTCGTCAAGGCGACTCCGTACGGCGGCGCCGGCTCGTAACCCCCCGACGTTTCACCTCCGACCACTTCGGTTACCCAAAACAGCGGAGAGGTCGACGTCGACCTCTCGGACTGTTCGAGGCCAGAGACCGAATGGAGTGGTCAGAGGTGAAATCGAGTCGGCTCAAACTGGTGGCAGCGAGTATCGGTGGCAGCGCCCTCGTGGCGGTGGGCGCCCTCACCGTAATCCTCAGTAACGCGCCAGGAACTCTCGGTGAGGGTCCGGAAATCACGCTCGGCGAGACCACCACCACGACGACGCCGCCAACCGCGCCTGAGACGTCCGTCGCAACCCCGCCGGTGACTGCGACTACGCCCGAGGGCTTCGCAACTCCGTAGCGTCGCTAGTTGTGCGGGCCGAACCCTGGTGGCCCGCCGGGTCCGCCTTGCTGCGGATTGCCGATGTTCGTGACGGTCGCGGTCTGACCGTTGCGTGTTGCGCGGATGACCACCTGGTCGTCCGCGGCGAACGGCGCGCCTGCAATGCCTGCTGTGTTGGGAATGACGTAGGTCTGGCTGTAGCCGTCCTCACTTCGAACCGTGATGGACGTCGGCGAGATCGCGGTGACAGCGCCAGTCTGCGTCAACACCGTGGTGTAGCCGCCTGCGCCGTCGGGCACCACGAACTCGCCGTGCAGCGACATCGCACCCACCGCGGCCGGGCCCGACCCGCCGATCGCGCCGTGCTGGCCGCCTGGGCCACTCGGCGTGCCTCCACC
>JBKOYU010001032.1:0-5983 GCA_046725575.1 Actinomycetota bacterium
GGCTTACCCTTCGTCGGGTGGGTCGGTGTCGCCGCGGAGGAGTTCTTCGGGGTGGTGGGCGTGATTGATTTCGGGTGGTTTGGTGCCGTCGGTCCAGGCCAGGCGGCCGGTGTCGGTGACGGTGGTTTGGTAGTGGCCGTCGGTGACGAGTTTGTGGTCGGGGGCGCAGGCGAAGAACAGGCTGTCGGCGTCGGTGGTGCCGCCGTGTGTCCAGTCCGGGCTGTGGTGGACCTCGCTGTGATAGCCGGGCGCTAGGCAGTTGGGGCGGGTGCAGCCGCCGTCGCGGGCGTAGCAGATGATGCGTTGGTCGGCGGTGGCGACACGTTTCTGCCGGCCGAGGTAGAGGGGGCGTTCGGTGTGGTCGTCGAACACCGCCAGGTAGTGGATGCCGTCGGCGCCCATCCGGATCACGTCGCGCATCGGCAATGCGGTGTCTCCGCCGGTGCGCGCCGGCGACGGCATCGGAATATCGGGGTTGGTGACGGCGTGCGCTGCCTGATTCAACTCGGCCAGCGTGGTGCGCACGATCACGGTGACCGGATGCCCGCGGTGCGATCCCAGCCCGCCGGAGGCGATGCCGGCCTTCAGCCCGAGTTTGATGCCGTCGTGGCAGCGTTGGGCGCCGCTGCGGTCATCGGCCGTCTCGGCGATGGTGCCGTCGGGCAGGTGGCGGCCGGGCCGCACCGCGGCGGTGACGGCCTCCACATAGGCGCGGGTTTCGGGATCAATGAACCCCGAGAGCCGCGACATCCCATCGGGGCCCTGTGCGCCGAGGTGGAGTCCGCGGCGGCGGGCCCGGTCGGTTTCGTCATAGTCGCCGTCGGGGTTGAAGATCTCATCGATGTGGCGGGCGGCGGCTTTGACGATCTCGACGTCATTCTTGGTGGCTTCGCGGACCAGGCTGCGCTCAACATCGTTACGATCCACGGCCGACACACACGACGGCAGCACATCGATGGCCCGGCAGATCACCCGCAGGTGATCCTCACCGATCCTGCCGGCCTGCACCGCCGCGGCGGCGTGTGCCAGCTCGGGAGCCAGCGGGGGCCCAGTTAGTTGGCGCCGCGGCCGGATCCGCGCGGCGGTCTTCATGCGGCGTTTGACCTCGCGGGGCGGGATCCGCAGCCATGCCGCCGGGTTGTTCACGAGTGCTGGCACCATCGCGGTCTCATTGGGCGGGTCGGCGATCTCGCCGAACGCCCGATACATCAGCCCACGGTTGGTGCGCTCCTGGGTTTCTAGCCGCTCGGCCAGCTCGGTGCGAAACTCGTTGCCCACCTCATCCGAAGACAGTGCCCGCATCTCGGCATAGGCGGCGTCGACCTGATCGGCCAGCGCGCGAAACCGCTCGCGCGCCACCTCCCCGGTAACGAATTCGCCCATACCCCAACGCTATCGAACACATGTGCCGAACAACCTCGGTCGGCGCCTACCGACCCAAAACCTGTGGACGAATTCGGACCTGGGGATAAGCCGCGATCAAGACAGCAATATGTCGGAGGCGGATGCTAATGCGCAGCAAGGTCGCGAGTCGCGGCGATGCCGGCCAGGCTCCTGGTGATCGTCGCGACTTCGGCGACGAGTACCCGCGCCGCCGCATTGTCGGCGGCCAGGGCTGCCCCTTGTTCGCGCACCTGTTGACTCGCCGCGGTCAGCTCGTCGATGTCGACGGTCCACGGCGTGGCCGGGCTGGGGGGTGCGCCGCGCAGCGCGTCCACGTAATCGTCGACAGCGGCGACGAATTCGGGCGTCAGCGCCCTCGACGGTGCACTGGACAGGCTGCCTTCCAGAGAGGTGCACGCGCTGGTGACGGCATTCAGCGCAGCTCGATACGACCGTAGCCACCCTCGCAATTCACGTGAATCCGCACGCGTCGCACCGGATGCGGCTTCAAACGCCGCTCTGGCACGGAACGCTCGCTGCCACGCCGCAGACAACGCGTCGGCGGGGTGATCGAGTTCGTGCACAAACGCCTTGACGACCGCTGCCGCATAGTCGATTTCAGACTTCAGCAATTCACCGGCGCGCTGATGCAGCCGAATCAACCCGTGGTCCGGCAGCACAACATGGGCCACCACCGCCAGACCGCCGCCGATGACCACTGCGAACAACAGGTCTTCGATCGCCGGGCCGGCTGTCGCGGGGTCGATGTCGAGCAGGAACTTAATGGCCGCGGCCAACGTCGCGCTCACCGCGAGGTATCCGATGCGGATGACCCCGTAGGTCGCCGCGAGAAACAGCGCCGCCACAAGGGCCGCCGAGGAACCCGTCGGCTGCCACACCAACGTCAGCGCCGACGCGACGACGATTCCGACAGCGATACCCGCCACCCGCCCGACACAGCGCGTGTAGGTATGTGCCGTCTCGGGGCGCAGCACCATCAGCACGGTCAACGCGATCCAGTGGCCGTACGACGCGGCACCGAACCGTTCCGCGGCCACGCCCAACGCGGTGGCCGACGACAGCCGGACTGCGTGCCGTAGCACCGGCGACGTCCAAGTCAGGTGGCCGCGCACCACGCCTGCGGTCGCGAGCAGCGAGCCGATCAGGTCGGGACGACGGAATTCACCGAACCGGGACGCGCAGGCCTCATGGAGCTGCTGCGAAAACCGTTGGGCGGTGGGCGCTTGCGGCCCGGTCACCGCGGCCGCCGCGGCATCAACCCGGGCCAGGGCGTATTCGGCATCCCGCCGCGCGGCGTGGTTGTGGTTTGCAATCGCATCGAGGAAATCCGCGGCGGCGGACAGCAACTCCGATACCCCGTCGTCATTACCGCGCAGGGCCCCTAACGTCGTGGTGATCCGCTCGGGTAGCCGGTAGCCGCCGTGATACGCCAGCGGGCGTTGGGTCGCCTCGCTGCCAACGAACGCTTCGCGCAGCCATGTGAGTGGGGCGGTGCCCACCGTGGACTCACGGTCGGCGGCGACGCGGCGCGCGTCGGCGGCGAGTCCCCGGTAGGCGCGCGTGAGCGCGTCGCGCTGCACCCGCCAGCGCTGAGGCGGCCACACCGCGATCAGCGCCGCCTGAACGCAGCCGGCGGCGACAGTCAACAGCGTCGAGAACACCGCCGCGGTCAGCGACGGCGCAACCGGCGGCGAGATCACCAGCAGCGCAGCCGCGGCGGCCGCAACCAGGCCCGGTTTGCTGCCCAGCGCCCATTGCATGCCTGCCGCGAAGCACCACACTGCGACGACGGCGATGAAGACAGTGTTGTAGGAGGCGGTCAACGCGCCGAGGAACACGACGGCGCCCATTTGCAGCGACACCACGATGACCAGCGGAACCCGTCCGGCGGGGCTGTCCTGCATGGCGATCGCGCCGGCAATCACCGCCGCGCCCGAGGCCCACACCGCGGCCGAAGGAGACGCCGACGCCAGCGCGATCGCCGCCATCGCGAGCATCCCGAGCAGGCTGCGCGACACCGCGCCGACGTCTACTGTCGTCAGACGCAGGGCTCGGGCCCATGCCCGGCTCGCCGAGGTGATCACCCGGGTGCGCGTGGTCACCCGCCTATTCTGACCCCGCCGAGGTCATCGAACAGTGGAGCACACGCGACAAATGCTGTGTTGTTACGCGCCTGCTTCAGCCGCGCTGTAGGAAACAGCAAATGCTCAGCGAGCGGCTCCAGGCGTCGTAAGTGCAGTACGAATCGGCTTGACCGCAGCGGGGTGTTTACGAACAAAATATCGCCGCTGTCAAATGCTTTGCGGCGCACCGCATACCCTTTGTATTTCGGTGAAATTCGGATTCCGATTTGCCTACATCAAACGGCCTGTCGGAGGTACGGTCAGCTAACGGCATCAGATGAGCAACTCTGGAGGGGCCGATGGTCGACAATGCCGTCCTCGCCGACCGTGTTGCTGGTTTCTGTCGGATGTGCCAGATCCCATGGAATTCGCGTCATAAGGACCCAAGCGCGCTTTGCGAGACGCGACAGCTCGACTTGTCCGAAAAACGAAGGGAGCTCTTATGAGCACGGCGGCCGAACGTGCTGCGCAACTGGATCTCGTCGCCCGACTGAAGTCGGCATATCCCGAGCTTCCGGACGCACCGACTCCTGATCTCCTTGACCACGATCGCATCACCGCGTACCTGAAGCCCGTCCATGACGTCGGCGGTGAACCGGATGCCCCGATGAAGTACGAGAACAAGCAGTACGAGCTGTGGGAGCACATGACCTACGTGATCTGCGAGGTACTCGCGTGGCGCGGAATCTGGTTGTCGGAAGAGCGTCGCCGCATCGGCAATGTCGACGTCGGTCGGGCGGAGTATTTGGGGCTGCCCTACTACGGCCGCTGGCTGCTGGCCGTCGCCCGTGTCCTGGTGGAAAAGCACCACATCGGCCTGACCGAGTTGAGCGAACGAATGGCCGAGGTCAAGGAGCGCTATGCGAGCGGACTCGATGGCAAGAAGTTGGAGGCCAAACCGAAGTCCGAAGGCGACGGGTCACAGGTAAAACGCAACGAGCACCACAAGCGCGCAGTGGGCAAGGGCGATCCGCAGGTGTACGCCGGTCAGGCCGGGCAGCCCAAGTTCAAGGTCGGCGACGCGGTGGTGGTACGCGAGCTTCCGGTGATCTTCTACACCCGCACGCCGGAGTACGTGCGCGGCGCGAAGGGCGAAATCGCGGCCGTGTCCTACGAAAGCCCGGCCGCGGAGGACGAGACCTGGGACCGTCCCGCGACACCGGAATGGTTCTACGTCGTTCGCTTCAACATGTCCGAATTGTGGTACGGCTACAACGGAACCACCGACGACGTCGTCCAAACCGAAATTCCCGAACACTGGCTGCAAGCCGCCAAATAAGCTGCCCAGAAAGGAATTTGAATGACTGATCACGCTCACGATCACGAGCGCACTGTCAAGCCGATGGTCGACGAAATCACCGACTTCGAAGTTCTCGAGATCGCTCTGCGCGAATTGTGTATTGAAAAGGGCATCTTCACCGCGGAGGAGCATCGCCGCTTCACCGAATTCGCCGAACAGATCGGCCCGACTCCCGCAGCACGTCTGGTGGCCAAGGCGTGGCTGGATCCCGAGTTCAAGAAGCTCGCCCTCGCCGAACCGATGACAGCCAGTGAGGAGGTCGGCGTCGACTGGATGGAGCCCACCGGTTTTGGCACTCCCAGCGACTTCACCGCGTTCCAGATCCTCGCGGACACACCAACAGTGCACAACGTGATCGTCTGTGCGTTGTGTTCGTGTTACCCGCGACCGATCCTCGGCAACTCGCCCGAGTGGTATCGCACACCCAACTACCGCCGGCGCATGGTCCGCTGGCCACGCCAGGTGCTCGCGGAATTCGGGCTGTATCTGCCCGACGAAATCTCCATCCATGTACAGGATTCCAACCAAAAGCACCGCTTCATGGTGATGCCCATGCGCCCCGAGGGCACAGACGGCTGGAACGAAGACCAGCTGGCCGAAATCGTCACGCGCGACTGCCTGATCGGTGTCGCACTTCCGAAGGCGGGCGTCACCACCAACGTGATCACCGACACCCGTCCGGCAATCCACCCGGGGACCGCCGGATGAGCGAGCGTATCGAGGCCCTGCAGGAGATCGTCGAGCGCAATCAGGTGTGGCCGGTGATGGCCGCCAAGTATGGCGTCGAAAATCCCGTGCCGCCGTGGAAGACCAGCCTGGACGGTTTGTGCGACGCCCTCGACCGCGCCGCCTGCAATGAGAACATCCCGAGCTTCAAAGAGCGGCGTGACGAGGAAGACGTCCTGTCGGCAACGGTCTACTCGAACTTGCCCTACCCGGAGAACCAGCTCGTTTCGCTGGCGCATTCCCTAGTGGCTCGCGGCATCATCGACGAGAAAGAACTGAGGCAACGCCTCAAGAGCATCCGCGAAAGGCTCGAAGCCTAGAGTTCGGACCGTGGAGAAAGTCATCATCACCCTGCGGGGCGCCGATGCGGACGAAACGTGGTGCAGCCGACTGCGCGACGACGTTGCCGCCGAGTTACTCGACATGAATG
>JBKOYU010001125.1:0-4417 GCA_046725575.1 Actinomycetota bacterium
GACTGAAGGTCACCACGTCCCGCGTTTCGATTTGAGGGGGGCAGGTCATAGGCGAACATCGCGGGCAAGTAGCGCTCCAGACCGAACCGCTGAAGTTTGCCGATGCCGCGCTCGGAAAGTACCGCCTCCAACGACTCCGGAATGGGCTCGGCCTTGACCGGCCCGACACCGGCACCGGCGACAATGTCGGTGTACCAGCCGAACAACTTCTCTAGCAGGGCGAACTGGTGGTGCGCGTCGGCCAGCGCATGGTGAGTGTAGAGGGTGAGTTCGGACCGCTCCTCACCTAGTCTCAATCGCAGGTTGACCAGCGCCTCGGACTGATCTGGCAGCCGCTCAGCAGACGTGTCGCCGATCTTCTCGAGCCATATCCCTGGATGCTCGTAATCATCGACCATGATTTGGTGCCTGCCGTCGGCGCCCGGATGATCCAGGTGACCGGCATGGGCGGGGTGTACCTGCAACAGCGTCTCGAATGCCTCCGACATCGCGCCCACGTCCACCGGTCCGCGCAGAGTCAGGGTGATACCGATGAAGTTCTCAGCTTGCGCGTAGAACTCCTCGCTAGGCGTCAGATAGCGGATCGGCGATGAGCCAAACACCGTGAACCTTCCCTCTCGACGTTGCGTCGGATCACCGGCTGGTGCTCGCCCTGCGGTAGCCCACCATGATCGGCCACAGGCACACCACGAAGATCCCGGCACACCACACCAGTGTGCTGACCATCGGCCACAGCACCGGCCCGCCCGCCGACAGTCCCCGCATCGCATCCACAGCCGGTGACATCGGCTGGTACCGGACCACCGGCTGGACCCAGTCCGGGTACCGCTCCACCGGCACGAACCCCGTGCAGAAGGTGGCACCCAAGATGATCACGGGCTGCATCGCCTCCACCATAACGGCTTTGGACCAGTACAGCGCGACCGTGGTGGCCAGCGCCGCAAATGCCACGCCGAAGATCACCGGAACGGCCACCCACAGCAATGCGGCGGCCACCCCGCAGTGGAAGCGGAACCCGAGGATGAGTCCCGCGCCCAGGATGACCAGCGTCGTGCCGAGCACGCGGATCGTCTCGGCGGCCAGTCGCGACAGCAGTCCGGCGGCACGATGTAGGGGTAGCGCCCACAACCGGGCAAGAAACCCGTCAAGGCGCTCGGCGTTGATGCCGACCACAGCCGTTGTCGACCCTGACATCGTCGCCACCAGCGCCACCAGCGGTACGCTGCGGTACAGCCCGTTCTGGCCCGTGATCGACGTGATCGAGTCACCGAAGACGACCTTGAGCGTGAGCAGGAATGCCACCGGCAACACCAGGGCGTGGACGAGTGTCATGGGGTTGCGCACCGACCGGATGAGCAGCCGCCGGGTGAGCACCGCGGTTTGCGACAGCAGTTTCTCCGGGTGGGCTTGCGCGTCGCCGGCCGCGAGGACGAGTACCGCCATCAGGTTCTCCGCCGGTAAACCGCGATGGCCCACGGCAGGGTCAGTGCGATCACGCCCACTACCCAGGCAAGAGCCGGCCCGATGACCGACCAGGTGACCGGTGCTACTCCTTGCGCAGAGTCACCGGCCAATGCCTGCAGGGCGTAGACGATCCGGGAGATGGGCTGATTGTGGACGATCGGCTGGATCCACCCGGGAAAACGCTGCAGCGGTTGAATTCCCACCGACAGGAATCCAAAGATCAACTGCGGCAATAGCAGCCACTGCGCGGTCCCTGCAGGACTTCGCGAGTTGGTGCCGATGGCATCTGCCAAGAACGCCAGTGCCAGGCCGGTGAGCAACACCAGCAGACAGAACGCCGCGACGTCCAACGGCCCACGGTGAAAACGGAAGCCGATGACATATCCACACACCAGCGCCACCACAAGCCCGATCACACAGCGGTAGACGCTCGCCGTGATCCGGGCCGCCAACGGCGTCAGCGGCGCGATCGGAAGCGACTGGAAACGGCGGTTGATCCCCTGTACCGAGTCGGTCGCGGCTCGAAAGGCGGTGGAGATCGATGCAAAGGCGATGGCCTGCAACAAGATCAGCGGCACCAGGTACTGCGCGTAGCTGCTCATCTTCAGGTCGGGACCATCCATGAGCCGATTCAGTGGGATGTACAGACTCGCCGTCGCCGCCACCGATACGGCGACGCCCACCGCCACCTCGCCGTTGCGCAACGTGGGAGCGATCAGCCGCGTCGTCAGCACCCACCACTGTTGCGCGGTGGACGGGACCGGCCTCACCGCAGTCAAGGTGGTCACGACAGCACCTCACCGACCATGCGGTCAGTGGCCGGGCTGACATCCGAATCCCCGGTCAGCGAGAGGAACACATCGTCGAGCGATGGCCTACGCAACGCGATGTCGGCCAACTCGATGTTCGCCGAATTCAGCCGCGACAAGACCCCGGTCAGCGTATTGGGTCCGTCGGGTGCGGGCATGCTCACGCGGTCCGACTCCGGGGTGATCGCGGCTCGGCTGGCCTCCGGCAGAAGCGGACCCAGCGCCTCCGCCATGGCGTACACGTCAGCCGGGTGGCGGGGCACGATCTCGCAGTAGGTGCCGCCGGTGCGCATCTTGAGTTCGTCGGCAGTCCCCTGCGCGACGATGGTGCCACGGTCGATCACGATGATCCGGTCACTGAGCGCGTCGGCCTCCTCCAGATACTGCGAGGTCAGCAACGTCGCGATGCCGGCCTCCTTGAACGTGGTGACCAGGTCCCAGATGGCTTGCCGACTGCGTGGATCCAGCCCCGTGGTCGGCTCGTCGAGGAACACCACCTCGGGGCGGACCACCAGCCCGCAGGCGATGTCGACGCGTCTGCGCATACCGCCGGAATAGGTGCCGACCCGGCGGCCGGCGGCGTGCTCCAGATCGAACTCGCGCAAGAGCTCGCGGGCCCTCGTCCGAGCCGCGGACTTCTTCAGCCCCTGCAGCCGGCCGAACATCGCAAGGTTCTCGTATCCGGTCAACATGTCGTCGAGAGCGACATGCTGGCCGGTGAGCATGATCGACCGGCGCACCATCGCCGGGTCGGAGACCACGTCATGACCCGCCACGCTGGCGCGTCCACGATCCGGCGTGGTCAGCGTCGACAGGATCTCCACCGTGGTCGTCTTGCCGGCACCGTTGGGGCCGAGCAGCGCAACGACCTCGCCACGGCCCACGTCGAAGGAGATGTCGCGCAGCGCGGCAACCGAACCGAACGATTTGCCGATGCCTTCGACATCCACACCTTTGTCGAACTGTGACATCGCTTCCTTACCTACTCATCGTCGTCGAGAACAGCTGCCGACAGGTCCACCAAGGCGAGCGCCTCGTCCTCGGCCTCGCTGGCATTACTGTCCTCGTCACCCGCAACCGCTTCTTCAATCAGCGCGCTCAGCGTGGCGCCGAACTGATCCGCGAGCGCCTTGACAGTGCCGCTGCGCACCCGCCGACGGTCATACCACCAGTCCACGTGGAGCACGCCGCCGTGCCGATACGCCCGCAATTCGAGCGGATGGCCCAACCCTGGCAGGGTCTGCCGGATCGTCAGCTCGGTGTCACTGTCGAACTGCACCGCCGCGTCGCTCTCCTGCCATTCGGGAATCATGCCGAGATAGGAGACGAAGATTTCCGACGAGGCCGTGGCCCCTAGTAGCTCTGCGGTCGGAGCGTGCAAGTAACGCAGCAGTCCGTACCCGATCCCGTGGTGAGGCACAGCCTTGACGGTCCGGCTGACCTCGGCGAGCAGCTGAGCCGCGCTGGCACCCGGTAGGTCCATGCAGGGCAGCGCGATCGGGTAGATCGTGGAGAACCAGCCGACCGTTCTGCGCAAGTCGACCTCCGGCCGCAGAACCGACCGCCCGGCACCGGCGAGGTCGACGGCCGCGACACCGTCGCCGACGGTGATCGCGAGGATGCGCGCCAGGGCGGCCAAGAGGATCTCCTCGGTCGACGCCTGCAATACCCGGCGGGCGTTGTCGACCTGCGAAGTTTGCTCGGGGGTCAATGCGGTGGCCAGTCTGATCAGATCATCGGCTGCCGGCGCACCGGCAATCTCGGCATCAATCTCGGGGCTGGCCAGCCTCACCGTCGCCTTCGCGGCATTGTCGATCCAGTAGTTTCGTCGGTCGAGCACCGCGGGGTGGGCGGCCAGCGCCGCAAAGCGCTGCGACCACACCCGCCAGCTCGTGGTGGCCGGTTCCAAGGCGATGTCGCTGCCGGCGACCCGCTGCCCGAATGCGGTCAGCAAGTCGGTCACCAGCACCTCGCGTGACGTGGCGTCATCGACCATCTGGTGCACGGTGAGCACCAAGAACCGTGGGTCTCCCTGCGCGTCGACAACATAAGTGGCCGTCAACGGCCAACTACTCAACTCCCGTCCCGCAATAGTGTCGGAGACGATGGCCTGGAGCGCTTCTCGCTCTTCCGGGGTGCCCGGC
>JBKOYU010000177.1:0-6657 GCA_046725575.1 Actinomycetota bacterium
CTACCCGGCCGACGACGATGTCAGCTCCGCGGTCGCGACCGCCGTCTCGATGGTGAGGGCTGGGGCGAGCGAAACGACGGGGAGGGCCACCTGGGCGAGCGAAGCGACGGGAGTGGAGTGAGCATGCACAGCAAGTACTACATCCCCGCGCGCAGCGTCACTCCCCCGTACACCGTCGACGTCACCCCTGAATCCGCAGGCTGGACCGAGACCAGCCTCAAGGTGGTGGAACTGGAGTCGGTCGCCGAGCTCACGCTGGACACCGGCGACACCGAGGTGATGATCCTGCCGTTGGCCGGCCACGGAACTGTCGAGGCCGACAACGAGGCGTTCGAACTATCCCTGCGCGCATCGGTATTCGACGGCCCGGCCGACATGGTCTACATCGGCACGCGCAACACCTACACGCTGTGCGGTGAAGGGCGGTTCGCGATCTGCGGCGCCCGCGCCAAACGGCAGCTGCCCAACCGGCGGGTGGCCGCCGCCGACGTGCCCGTCGAGCTTCGCGGCACCGGAAACTGCAGCCGGCAGGTGCACAACTTCGGCACCGCAGGGGTTTTCGAGGCCGACTCGCTGATCGCATGCGAGGTGATCACACCCGGCGGCAATTGGTCGAGCTATCCGGCGCACAAGCACGACGAGAACACTCCGGTCGAGTCGGCGCTGGAGGAGATCTACTACTTCGAAATCGATTCGGCGCGGGTCGATTCCCGCGGATTCGGCTACCACCGCGTCTACGGCACGCCTGACCGTCCGATCGAGGTGCTCGAAGAGGTCCGCACCGGCGACGTCGTCCTCGTCCCACACGGCTACCACGGCCCGTCCGTCGCCGCGCCGGGCTACCACATGTACTACCTGAATGTGATGGCCGGTCCGGGCAAGGAGCGGGCCTGGAAGATCGTCGACGATCCCGAACACGCCTGGCTGCGCGGTACCTGGAAACATCAGGACGTCGACCCCCGGCTGCCCCTGCGATCACGAGGAGTGTGACGTGGTCTCCAAAGCATCCGCATTCAAGACTCCTGACACCGAGCCGACCGTGCGACTCACGGTCGCCCAGGCCACAATTCGGTTCCTCGCCAAACAGTACGTCGAGCACGACGGTGAGCGCACCAAGTTCTTCGCCGGTTGCTTCGGCATCTTCGGCCACGGGAACGTGGCGGGCGTCGGCCAGGCGCTGCTGGAGGCCGAAGTCGCGGCTGTCGAATCTGGCACCGAGCCTGCGCTGCGATATGTGTTGGGCCGCAACGAGCAAGCGATGGTCCACACCGCGGCGGCGTACGCGCGCCAGAAGGACCGGTTGCAGGCGTGGGCGGTGACGGCCAGCATCGGCCCCGGATCGACGAACATGCTGACCGGCGCGGCGCTGGCCACCATCAACCGGTTGCCGGTGCTGCTGCTTCCGTCGGACACCTTCGCCACCCGGGTCAGTGCGCCCGTGCTGCAACAGCTTGAGGCGCCCAACGACGGTGAGCTGACCGTCAATGACGCGTTCAAGCCGTTGTCGCGGTTCTTCGACCGGGTGTGGCGCCCCGAACAGCTGCCGTCGGCACTGCTGGGTGCGATGCGTGTGCTTACCGACCCGGTGGAGACCGGCGCGGCCACGATCGCGCTGCCGCAGGATGTACAGGCCGAGGCGTTCGACTGGCCGGAATCGCTGTTCGCCGAACGGACTTGGCACATCGCGAGGCCCGTGCCCGAACGCTCCGTGATCGCCAGGGCCGCCGAGGTGATCCGGTCTGCGCAGCGTCCGTTGATCGTGGCGGGCGGCGGCGTCATCTACTCCGGCGCCAACGACGCATTGGCGGCGTTCGCCGAGAAGACCTGCATCCCGGTGTCCGAATCGCAGGCCGGTAAGGGCTCGCTGCGCTACGACCATCCGCAGTCGGTCGGCGCGATCGGGTCGACGGGCACGACCGCCGCCAACGCACTGGCCGCCGAGGCCGACGTGGTGATCGGGATCGGCACGCGCTACAGCGATTTCACCAGCGCCTCCCGCACCGCCTTCAACAACCCCGGCGTGCGGTTCGTCAACATCAACGTCGCGTCGTTCGACTCCGTCAAGCAGGGCGGGCTGTCCGTCGTCGCCGATGCGCGGGAGGCGATCGAGGCGTTGACGACAGCGCTGGACGGCTATTCGGTGGCCGACGAGTACCGCACGCACACAGCCGAACTCGCCCATGACTGGGACGAGACGGTGTCGGCGGCCTACCGCGTGGAGGACGACGGCAGCGCGCTGAACCAGAGCCAGGTGATCGGACTCGCGAACACGTTGTCCGACCCCCGCGATGTGGTGGTGTGCGCGGCCGGCTCGATGCCCGGCGACCTGCACAAGCTCTGGCGCACCCGGGACCGCAAGGGCTACCACGTCGAATACGGCTACTCCTGCATGGGATACGAGATCGCCGGCGGCATCGGCATCAGGATGGCCGCCCCTGACCGCGACGTGTTCATCATGGTCGGCGACGGCTCGTATCTGATGATGGCCACCGAATTGGTCACCGCGGTTCAAGAGGGTGTGAAGGTCATCGTGGTGCTGGTGCAGAATCACGGCTTCGCCTCGATCGGCTCGCTGTCGGAGTCGTTGGGCTCGCAGCGGTTCGGCACCTCGTACCGCTATCGCAGCGCGGACGGGCGGCTGGACGGCGCCAAGCTGCCCGTCGACCTGGCGGCCAACGCCGCCAGCCTGGGGGCCGAGGTGATCCGTGTGACGACGGCCGCCGAGTTCACCGATGCGGTCAAGGTGGCCAAGGCCAATGAGCACACCACCGTCATCCACGTCGAGACCGATCCGCTGGTGTACGCGCCGGACAGCCAATCGTGGTGGGACGTTCCGGTGAGCCAGGTTTCGAACCTGGAGTCCACCCGCACGGCGTATGAGACATATGCCGAGTGGAAGAAAATCCAGCGCCCGCTGGTGCGACCCGCCGACAGCTAGACAGGAAAGGACTACCCGACAGATGAGCACCATTCTCGTCGGCTCAGCACCCGACTCGTGGGGCGTGTGGTTCGCCGACGACCCAAACCAGACGCCGTATACCCGGTTTCTCGATGAGGTGGCCGAATCCGGCTATCAGTGGATCGAGTTGGGCCCGTACGGTTATCTGCCCACCGACCCGCAGAAGCTGTCCGACGAACTCGCGTCCCGCAACCTGAAGCTATCCGCGGGAACGGTGTTCGAGCATCTGCACCAAGAGGACTCCTGGGAAGCGGTGTGGAAACAGATCGAAGATGTAGCGAAGCTGACCGCCGCCGTCGGCGGCAAGCACGTCGTGGTGATCCCGGAGATGTGGCGCGACCCGTCGACAGGTGCCGTGCTGGAGCCGCGGGAGCTCACCGACGAACAGTGGCGCCGCAAGACCGATGGGATGAACCGCCTCGGTCGAGCTATGTACGAAACGTACGGTGTGCGAGCGCAATACCACCCGCACGCCGACAGTCATGTCGACACTGAGGATCACATCTACCGGTTCCTCGACTGCACCAGCCGCGAGTTCGTCAACCTATGCCTGGACACCGGCCACGTGAGCTATTGCGGTGGAGACAATCTGAACATCATCAACAAGTACCCCGGCCGGATCGGCTACTTGCACCTCAAGCAGGTCGACCCCTACGTCCGTGCCAAGGTCAAGGCCGAGGACTTGCCGTTTGGGGAAGCCGTGCGGCTGGGCGCGATGACGGAGCCGCCTCGCGGCATTCCTGACATGCCCCCGCTGCTTCGCGCGATCGAACGGCTCGGCATCGACGTGTTCGCGATCGTGGAACAAGACATGTATCCGTGCTCGCCCGACGCACCACTGCCGATCGCCCGTCGCACAAGGACCTATCTGGGCAGCTGCGGCGCTCGCACCGTTCGGTTCAGCTGAGAGGAAATACCATGTCAGATCTGCGTATTGCGGTGCTCGGCGCCGGCATGATGGGCGCCGACCACGTCGCCCGCATCACGAGCCGGATCAGCGGCGCACGAGTCGCCGTCGTCAACGACTACCTGCCGGAGAAGGCCCAGGAGGTCGCCGCGTCCGTGCTCGGTGCCCGGGTGGCCGCCGATCCGTTCGACGCCGTCAGTGCCGACGACGTTGACGCGGTGCTGCTTGCGACACCCGGCCCGACGCATGAAAAGCAACTGCTGGCCTGCCTCGAACAGGGCAAGCCGGTGCTGTGCGAGAAGCCGTTGACCACGGACTCGGCGTCCTCGCTGGAGGTGGTGCGCCGGGAGGCGGCGCTGGGCACACCGCTGATTCAGGTCGGCTTCATGCGCCGCTTCGACCCGGAGTACCAGCAGCTCAAGATGCTGATCGATGGCGGCGAACTCGGCCAGCCGTTGGTGATGCACTGCGCCCACCGGAACCCCGCGGTGCCACCGAGTTTCGACTCCGCGATGGTGGTCAGGGACTCGCTGGTGCACGAGGTCGACGTGACACGCTTCCTGCTGGGCGAGGAGATCGCCTCGGTTCAGATCATCAAGCCGATGCCGAATCGGGGTGCCCCGCGTGGGTTGCAGGACCCGCAAATCGCGATCTTCCAGACGGTCAGCGGCCGGCACGTCGACGTCGAGGTCTTCGTCACCACGGGCGTCGCCTATGAGGTGCGTACCGAGGTCGTCGGTGAACTCGGAAGCGCCACAATCGGTTTGGACGTCGGACTGGTCCGCAAGTCGGCTCCCGGAACCTGGGGTGGTCGGATCACTCCGAGCTTCCGGGAACGCTTCGGGACGGCCTATGACATCGAGATCCAGCGCTGGGTCGACGCCGTCAGGTCCGGCGTCAACGTCGACGGACCGACGGCGTGGGACGGCTACGCCGCCGCGGCGGTCTGCGAAGCGGGTGTGCGGTCGCTGGAGTCAGGCGAGCGCGTCGATGTCGAGCTGGCGGAAAGGGTGAGCTCCTGATGAAGATCGCGTTGGATCCCACGCCGTTTCATCACGACTACGAGCTGCTCGACTTCCCGCGCGTGGTCGCGGATTTGGGTTACGAGTACCTGCAGCTGACCCCGCATCGGGACTTCATCCCCTTCTTCAACCACCCGCGCGCCGACGACGAGCTGGTCGCCAAGTTCCGCAAGGCGTGCGCCGATGCGGGTGTGGGCATCGCGTCGGTGCTGCCGGTGCTGCGCTGGTCCGGTCCCGACGAGGATGCCCGGGAAGCCGCGGTGCGCAACTGGAAGCGCGTCATTCAGATCACCGTCGACCTCGGCGTCAACGTGATCAACACCGAGTTCTCCGGCCGCCCCGAGCGGGCCGAGGAGTCGGAGAGGGCGTTCTTCCGCTCGATGGAGGAGCTGCTGCCGATCTTCGAACGCGAGGGCATCGATGTCCGGATCGACCCGCACCCCGACGATTTCGTCGAGGATGGGCTGGAGGCGCTACGCATCATCCGCGGCCTCAACTCGCCGAATGTCGGCATGGTCTACGTCGCCTGCCACACCTATCACATGGGCGCCAACATGACCGAGATCATCCGCGCTGCCGGCAACAGGTTGCGGCTGGTGCACGTCGCCGACACCATGGATCACCGTCGCAGCCATGGACTGCGCTACATCACCAACCCGCCGGGCAGCCCGGCGCGGGTGCACCAGCACCTCAAGATCGGCGACGGCGATGTCGATTGGGACGAGTTCTTCGGCGGGCTGGCGGAGATCGACTTCTTCGACCGGCCCGACACCGTCATGGTGTCATCGGTGTTCGCCGAGAACGAGAACGCCCACGAGGTTTCGCGCTACCAACTAACCACCATGACCGACTACGTATCGAAATACCGCAAATAGGAACACGACATGACAAACACCATTACCCACTGGGTCAACAACGAGGCCTTCGCGGGCAGCGGCGGCTCGCTGCCGGTGACGAATCCGGCGACCGGTCAGGTCACCGGGCAGGTGGCGCTGGCCACCGTCGAGGATGCGCGCGCGGTGATCGATGCCGCAGTTGCAGCGTTCCCGGCGTGGCGAGATACCTCGCTGGCCAAGCGCGGCGCGATCCTGTTCAACTTCCGTGAGCTGCTCAACGCCCGCAAGGGTGAGCTGGCCGAGATCATCACCAGCGAGCACGGCAAGGTCGTCTCCGACGCGCTCGGTGAGGTCAGTCGCGGCCAAGAAGTGGTCGAATTCGCCTGCGGAGTCCCCCACTTACTGAAGGGCGGGTTCACCGAGAACGCCTCGACCAAGGTCGACGTGTACTCCATCCGCCAACCGCTTGGCCCGGTCGGGATCATCTCCCCGTTCAACTTCCCGGCCATGGTGCCGATGTGGTTCTTCCCGATCGCCATCGCCGCCGGCAACACCGTCGTGCTCAAGCCGTCGGAGAAAGACCCGTCAGCGTCGCTGTGGCTGGCCAGCCTATGGGCCGAAGCCGGCCTGCCGCCCGGGGTGTTCAACGTGCTCCAAGGCGACAAGACCGCCGTCGACGAACTGCTCACCAACCCCAAGATCAAATCGGTGTCCTTCGTCGGGTCCACGCCGATCGCGTCCTACGTCTACCAAACGGGCACCGCACACGGGAAGCGCGTTCAGGCGCTCGGCGGGGCGAAGAATCACGCGGTGATCCTGCCCGACGCCGACCTGGATCTGGCCGCCGACGCGATGATCAACGCCGGCTTCGGCTCGGCCGGGGAACGCTGCATGGCCATCAGTGCCTGTGTGGCCGTCGGCCCGATCGCCGAT
>JBKOYU010000886.1:0-4249 GCA_046725575.1 Actinomycetota bacterium
CAACCAGAGCGATGGAAGCGGCCGCACGCATAGCGCGCCGGAACCGTCAGTTCGCCCGCCTCACATCGATACCTAGTGGAACGCAGCGGCCAGTATAGGTTCCCATCTTCACAGACACGTTCAGTGTGCGCTGACCTAAGCGTTTACGAAACATCCCCGGGGCTGCACCCCCGGTTTGTCTCACGTTCCAGCGCGGCGCGCTCCCACTTGCCCTTGCACGCGGCGACCTCGTAGGTGCTCTGCAGGAACTCGAGCAGCAGGGCGTCGGGGTCGTCGGCCTCGCGTACGGCTGTGTACGGCAGCGTGAACTCACCCAGACCTTCGTCGAACGACGCAGGGGCCGGTGAGACCGACGCATCCCGATACCCGGGCGGCTCCGGGTAGGCGTAGGAGTAGAAGACGCCTTCCCCGTCCGGGCCCGGCCAGTATCCCGCGCTACTGACTTCATGGGAGTAGGCCTCCCACATCACGTGGGGACCGCAGTTCGGTGCCCCGCCCGAATGCTTGGGCGCCGTACGGCCGGAGAACCGGGTGACCGCCAGATCCAATGCGCCCCAGAAAAAATGCACCGGACTCACCTTGCCGACGAAGCGCGACCGGAACACCTCGAAGACGCGGTTCATCTGCACCAGCGCCAGCCAGAACCGGTGCACCTGGTCGCCGTCGTAGGCGACGTGTGATTGATCGGTGTCGAAGGGAATCGCCTCCGGGATCTCGACCGGCACGGGCCAGATCTCGGTGGACAGGCCAAGTTCATCGAGCACGCCCATGACCTCGCGGTAGAAATCGGCGATCGGGCCTGGCCGCAACGCCACCGTCCGTCGATCCCCGCCCGTGGTGGAGACGATCAACTTGTGGTCGATGAAGTCAAAGTCGATCGAAAAGCCTTTGTCGCCGTACGGGATCAGCCCCGTGGTCAGCCCGCGCGCCGACACGTACAGCACGACGTTCCACCAGTGGCTCATCAGCGGCGTGTTCGCCAGCCGGACTTTGCCGACGACCTGGGTCATCAGCTGCAGGGTGTCGCGGGTGTCGACCCACTGGGCCACCGGCAGTTCGGGCCACGCCGAGGCGGATTCAGACATGGTGACGTGGAACCTCCTCGTGAGCCGGACGGGCCACCACCAGCATTCCAGAGCGCACGGCTTGATCATGTCGTTCTGTGTGAGCCGGCCGGGCGCAGGTCGGGCGAGCGGCCGATGATGGTGCCATGACCAGAGACGAGATAACCCAACAGATTGTCGCCGCTCGGTTGGCGAAAGGCCTGACGTGGCAACAGCTCGCCGACGCCATCGGCAAGCCCGCCGTCTGGACCACCTCGGCCCTGCTCGGACAGCATCCGATACCGCCCGAGTCGGGTCGGAGGCTGGTCGACATGCTCGGTCTCGACGAATCGGCGGTGCCGGTGTTGGCATCGGTGCCGATGCGTGGCGGGCTGCCGACCGCGGTGCCCACCGACCCGACGATCTACCGCTTCTACGAAGCCCTGCAGGTGTACGGCGGTGCAATCAAGGAGCTCATCCACGAGCAGTTCGGCGACGGCATCATGAGCGCCATCAACTTCAGCGTCGACGTCGAGAAGAAGCCGCACCCGGCCGGCGACCGCGTCGTCGTCACCTTCGACGGCAAGTTCCTGCCGTATGACTGGACCGCCGCGCAGGCCTGACTAGCGAACCCGCGCCAACACCCGTCGCACCAGACCCGCCGGCGCGGTCGGCGCCTTGCGAGATGCACAGGGCCACGGAGTGTTTCGTTCCGGCACCGCCGGGCCTCAGGTGCCCGGGTCTACCATCCTGCCATGGCCGGCGCGCCAACTTCGATATCCGCGCCGCGCGGCGAAGGCCCCGACGATGGCGGTCACGCACCACACCGCGATCGCCGAATATGCCAACGGCGACAAATCCCCGATCGACGCGCCCAGCGCGGTGTAGACGAATGCCCGCGGCGCTGACCCGATGAACGCGCCGACGGCCATTTGCCGCAACGGAACTCCGAATGCGCCGAAGACGTAGGAGGCCAGCGCATCGGAGATTCCGGGGATGAAGCGTTTCGAACTCCGCGCGCGCCCGGTCGGCTGCGAGTCTGTCTCGCGGTCGAGGGTCACCGGGTCGATATGCGTCGCGCGACGGCGCCATATCGCTCGCAGCGCTGGTGATCACCGAGGGCGTTGTATAAGACGATGCGCGTCGCGATTTCGTCGTACTTGTCGATGAGCGCGTCCGTCAAGCCGTCCCACGTCGACTCGGTGGCGAACGTCGCGATGTGTTCGTCGGTGATCTGCGCCGCCATTCCCTCGAAGTCGCCCACCTTCTGCTTCTCCCGGATACGGGCCGTCGTCCCCTCGAAGCCTCGAAGCCCGCCTCGTCCCAAATGAACGCGTAGTTCGGCGTGCTGCGTCACGCAGACCTCAGCCTCGCCGACATGCTCGGCTCCGACGGCGACCAGTCGACGCCGGCGACCATCGAGGACCGCATCCGACACGCCTATGCAAGGGTCACGCCCCCGCCGGGCGGATGGGTCAGCCTCAGCCGCCTGCGCACCGAGCTGGCCGACACATCCCGAGCGGAATACGCCGTCCATGGACGCAGTCGGCGACGCCACCCGTGACCCCGCGTCGACGCCGCTCGGCGTCGTCGTACAAGGACAGGCGGGTTCGGGCAAGACCCACCTGCTCGGGCAGATCCGTGAACGCGTCCAAGCCGCCGGCGGCTACGTCCTCCTCGTCGAACTGCTCGACTCCGCCAGCTTCTGGCAGTCGGTACGCAGCGGCATCATCGAAAGTTTGGGCCGTCCCGGCGCCCAGCGCGAGACGCAGGTCAAGGATCTGCTGTGGGAGCTTTCGTCGATCGCGCATGTTTCCCGTGCTGACCGCCGGGCCATCATCGGCGACGACGATCTCGAGCCCGACACACTGGACCGCTTCGTCAACGCCCTGGCCACCGCACGCCGCGACCCCGTTCGCGAATGTCACCAAACACTGCGCGCGCTCGTGCTGCTGGGAGCCACGGACCTGGCGGCGCACGATGCAGGCGAGGCCTACCTGCAGTCCAGCGAGGAGACCGGCCACGATGATCGGGACCACTAGGGCCTTCGCGCATCACCCACGTCGGCGCAACGATGCGTTCGGCATATCTCCCGGCTGATCGCGCTCGCGGGGCCCGGCTGTCCTCGCTCTCGACCAGATCGACCCGCTGCTGGCGCAATCGCTGGCGCGCACCGACGACACCGCCCATGACTCCGGCGAGACATCCTCCATCAGGTCGCCGACGGGTTGATGGCTGTCCGCCAGACGATGCTGACAGCGGCTCCCAGGACGGTTGGGATTCAGCGTGAAGGTGCTCGAGTTCGACGATTTCGCTGTGCTTCAAGCACTGCCGCACATGGGTATCGACCGGGTGTTGCCGCGGCACACGCTGTTCTTGCCCAACCCTGCGGCGTACGCGGCCAGACCCACATGCAGAAAATTGCCCGCGTAGATAGCGACAACCACGCTGTCGCTCTGTACGCGGGCAAAACGGCACATGGGTCTGGCGGGCTCTGGGCTCGATGTCATCAATCGATGACGCTGCGGGGAGCCATGCAGTGACCCTGTGACAACCCGCCTTAGGCCTGGGGATGGCCGTGTCGAATCGCTCTGTGGTCCCCGGGTTGTGTCGGACCCCTCGCGGACACTCGGCTCAGACGACGCGACATCTAAGTCCGCGTCAACGGGATGGGGTCAACATGGGGGACAGAGCTGATGGACAATGGTACCGTTGCAGAGGTAGAAAGGTACCTCCATGGCTCTGAACATCAAAGATCCATCGGTCCACGACGTGGTCAAGCAGATCGCGAGAATCACCGGCGAGTCTCAAGCTCAGGCTGTGGCGACTGCGGTGAACGAGCGTCTCGCAAGACTGCGGCGGGATGATCTTGCCGCCCGACTCCTGGCCATCGGCCACAAGACCGCGAGTCGGATGAGCCCGGAGGCAAAGCGCCTCGACCACGCTGAGCTGCTGTACGACGAGCGAGGACTCCCGGCGTGATTGTGGATACCTCGGCCATCATCGCGATTCTGCGGGAGGAGGAGGACGCAGCGGTCTACGCGCATGCCATCGCTGCCGCCGACAGACGAAGACTGTCAGCAGCCAGCTACCTCGAATGCGGGATCGTCCTCGACTTCCAGCGTGACCCGGTCATTAGCAGAAGTCTGGACGAACTGATCGAGGAAGCCGAGATAGCGGTCGAGTCGGTGACCGAGCGCCAAGCC
>JBKOYU010000176.1:0-4812 GCA_046725575.1 Actinomycetota bacterium
GATGTCGACCTGCATCTGCGACTGAATCTGTGGGGGAATCCCTTTGCCGCGCACAGCATCCCACGCTGTGTGCAAGGTGGATGTGGCCTGCTTCAGGGCGTCGGGCTCCGCCGCGTAGACAGCGTCTACCGCCTGGGACAACGCCATAAACTCGGCCGGCGCGGGACCTCGCCGGCTGTCGGTGGGCGACGCCAGTGACACGGCTTCGAGGTCACCGCTCGCCGATCCGGTGGAGAACTCGCCGTAACCGGGAGCGAACACTTTGCCCTCGCGGGTGCCGTCCATGTGCAGCTCGTTGACTTCGATTGCGCCGCTGATCTTTCCGCTTGGACCATCGATCTGCTGGTCGACCTTGTCGACGCGCACCTCCTCGAACGCGATCCCTGGCGCGTTCTCCGGCCGATACACATTCCCGACCTGCGGTTTGGCCGGCATGATCATCGCTGCCGGCGTCGCATCGCGCGCTACCCACGTGCCCTTGGTATCGGCGACCTTGCCGTCCTCGTAATTGAAGACGTCCTCGCCGAAGTACCACACCGAGCCGTCGTCGGCTTGCGCGTACCAGTCGATGGCCACTTCGTGGATACGGCCATCGAGGTACGCGACGTATTGGCTGACCGCCGTGTCGACGGTTTTCCCTTGCCAAACGATCGGCTTGGTGCCCGGTAACAGGCTCACTTCGGTCCGGAACGGTTTGCCATCGACGTGGCCGCCGTAGATGGTCTGCTGCACCTGACTGGTCGGGTGCAGCGGGTTGGTGATCGACGTGGGATTGCCGAACGTCGGCGTGAATAGGTCGACGCGCTCGGATTCCGCAGCGATCGGCAAGCACGCATCGGTGGCCTCGCCCGACTCGTCGATCACCTTGTTGCAATCTGCTGACTCGACGGGCTTCTCGTCGCTGCACGCGGAAGCCACGAGCACACACGCGAGCACGGTGAGGAGCCGGCGGCCGACCATCGTGGCCTAGCCGTCGCCGTCGGGTTCGGTGTCGGCGCCGGGCGCGTCGGTCTTGGAACCGACAACCAGGAAGTTCTCGTTGAGCTGGACGTCGACCTGACTGCCGTCGGCCTTAGTCACCTCGACCTCGTAGTAGCTTTCCTCGTCGCCGACCTCGGTCGCGGTGACGGTTCCGCCGCCGGTGAAGGTCAATGCGGCCTGGCTGGCCCTCGTCAGCGCCTCTCCGGTGATCGGCGGCCCCTCGCCGTCGTCGGGTTGTGCTGTTGCGATTCCGGTACCGATGGCGACAGCCGCCGCTCCGGCCGCCGCCACGATCCCGATTCGTGTGATGTTCATGCGGACAAGGTTGCCGCGATCTAGCTGACAACAGCCTGAACAGGCAGCGTGATCCGGATGCGGGCACCGCCAAGCGGCGACTGCTGGATCGACACCGAGCCGCCGTGAGCGCGGACCATCTCGTCCACGATCGACAGCCCGAGACCGCTGCCGCCCTCGTCCCGGGAGCGGGCTTCGTCGAGGCGCACGAAGCGTTGCAGCACCCGGGCCCGTTCGGATGCGGGGATTCCTGGCCCGTCGTCGTCGATCGTGAGTACCGCCTCGTCGCCGCGCTCGGCGAGCGCGATATCCACCCGGCTCGACGCGTGCCGGGCGGCGTTCTCGCCGACGTTGCGCATCATCCGCCGCAGCGCGTCGACGTCGCCTTGCACCCGCGCCGCGCTCACCCCCGACGTGTCCACCCGCTTCGACGTGGCGGAGCGAAGCCGATGGCCTTCCTCAAAGGCAAGGTCGTCGAGGTCGACCGCCTCACGTGCCAGGGGTACATGCTCGTCGGCGCGGGCCAGTAGCAACAGGTCATCGACGAGACGCTGCATCCGTTGCTGTTCGGCCAGCACGACCTCGGCAAGCTCGACGGCGGTCACCCGGTCAGGATGGGCCACCGCGACCTCGGCATGCGACCTGATGGTCGTGATCGGTGAACGAAGTTCGTGCGAAGCGTCAGATACAAAGCGGCGCTGGCTGTTTCGCGCACTCTCCAGGCGCTCCAGCATCCGATTCATGGTAGCGGCGAGCCGGCCGATCTCGTCGTCGGCCCTGGGCACCGGCACTCGGCGGTGAAGCTGCGCGGCCGAGATCTCATCCACCTCCAGTCGGATCTCCTCGACCGGTGCCAGCGCGCGACCGACGGCGAACCAGGTGGTGAGCGCGACGACCACAACCATCACCGGCAGCCCGATGATCAGTAGCCGGGTGAGCACGGTGGCGGTGTCAAGGACATCGACCAACGCCCTGGCCACCACGACGATCCGCAGACCGTCAGGCGTCTGCGCGCCCTCGGCCACCGCGACGAACTCGTCGTCGTCGAGAGGGGTGACGACCTGGGCGGACTGGCCGGGCGCCAATCGCACGACTGCTGGCCTGCCCACCATGTTCGGGCTTGCCGCGACAACCGCGCCGGCTGGCGTCATCACCTGAATCAGCTGCTCATCCGCGCCCGCCACCTCGAGGACCGGCGGCCGGCCCGCCTCGAGTTGGCGCACCACATCGCTAGCTTGGGCCCGCGCGGCCTCGGCCACCTCGTCGACCATCGTGCGACGCAACGCGGCGATCAGCCCTGCCGCGCCGACCACCAATGCGATCGCGACGACGATCGTCGCCACGGCCGTGGTGATCGCCCGGATGGTCGCGAGTCGCTTAATCACGAGCGGCGACCAGCCGGTACCCGGCGCCCCGAACGGTTTCGATGACGGGCTGGTCCCGGTGCAGCTTGGTGCGGAGTCTGCGGATGTAGACCTCGACGATGTTGGGATCGCCGTCGAAGTCGAAATCCCATACGTGGTTTAGGATTTCGCGTTTCGACAACACCTCGTCGGGATGGTGCAGCAGGTACTCGAGGATCGCGAACTCGCGGCGGGTGAGCTCGATCTGCTCGCCGCGAAGCCATACCCGTCGCGTCGCCGGGTCGAGCCGCAAATCACCTGCCTCGAGCACGGTCGGCCTGGCCCGCGCGCCTCTGCGGCGCAGTGCCCGCAGTCGCGCGATCAGCACCGCATACGAGAACGGCTTGGTCAGGTAGTCGTCGGCGCCGGTGTCCAGACCTTCCACCTGATCCCAGACGCCGTCCTTCGCGGTCAGCATCAGGATGGGCGTCCAATTGCCCTCGCTGCGCAGCGTTCGGCAGACCTGGTAGCCGTTTGCGCCGGGCAGCATCACGTCGAGAATGATCGCGTCGAACGGGTTTTCGCGCGCCATCCAGATGCCGTCGGTGCCGTTGTGCACGACATCGACCGCGAAACCTTCGGCCTCGAGCCCCTTCCGCAGCCCGGCGGCCAGGCGCTGCTCGTCTTCGACCACCAAGAGACGCATCCTGGCTGCCATGATCCCAGCCCGAAACTGACTGGCGGCTGAATTCGCTAGGTGAGATCTGCCATGATGTCGGCCACGGTGGCGGCCTTGGCGTCGCGGAATCCGGTACCCGCCCATACGTTCACGGCCTGCGGATCGCCCGCCCGCACCGATGCCGCGCGCAACGGGCTAGTCAGCCAGTGGATCTCCGGATATCCGAACGGCGCTTCGGCCTCATGCTCGTCAACGAACCGATTGCGCAGCCCGCGTGCGTAGCGGCCGGAAAATGCCCGTGTCACAACGGTTTCGGTGAACCGCGGATCCTGCAGCGCCGCGCGGTGCACGGGGCTGCTTCCCGCTTCGTCGGCGAGCAGGAACGCCGTTCCGAGCTGAGCCGCCACCGCGCCTGCCGCCAAGACTCCCGCCACATCGTCTGCGGTTATCAACCCGCCGGCTGCAACGACCGGCACCCCGACGGCCGCCACGACCTCGGCCAGCAGCGCTTCCAGCGGTTGGGTGGCCGGCTGCGCGGCAGGGTCGAATGTGCCGCGGTGCCCGCCCGCCGACGGGCCCTGTGCAGCGAGTGCGTCGACGCCACACGCCAGCGCGGCCTGCGCCTCGGCCAGGGTGGTGACGGTGCCGACGACGGTGATACCGGCCTCGCGCAGCCGTCGGCACTCCTCGGCGCTTGGCACACCGAATGTGAACGACGCGACCTCGGGCCGCACGTCGAGCAGCACGTCGATCTTGGCCGCCCAGTGGTCGTCATCGAATCGCGGCTCGCCGAGCTTGGCACCGTAGCGCTCCGCCTCGGGTTCGAGCGCCTTAGCGTACCGTTCGATACCCTCCGGTGTGCCCGCACTCGGTTGTGGCGCAAAGAGATTCGCGCCGATCGGGCCGGACGACAGGCTGCGCGTCGCGGCGAGCCGCTCGGCGAACACGTCGGCAGTCAGGTAGCCCGCCGGAACGAAGCCCAACCCGCCGGCGTTCGTCCCCGCGGCCGCCAGCTCCGGCGTCGACGGCCCACCCGCCATCGGCGCGACGATGATCGGGACTGCAAGATCGCGAAAGTCGAAGGCCATCGGTCCTTCGTATCACGACCGCGCGGCTAGCCTGAGGCCAGCATGTTCTCCGAAAGCGACGGCTACGAGCGGTTCATGGGCCGCTGGAGCCGCCGGCTGGCCCCGCTGTTCGTGACGTTCGCCGGCGTCACCGAAGGAGATCGCGTGCTCGACGTCGGATCGGGTACCGGCGCGCTGTCCGCCGCGGCCGCGGCCGTCGAATCCGTGCGGGTGACGGGCATCGAGCCGTCACCGGCCTACGTGCGGTACGCGCAGGCACACACGGACGACCGATTCGAGGTCGGTGACGCGCTGGCGCTGCCGCTCCCCGACGATGCCTTCGACCGGACGCTGTCGATGCTGGTGCTGAACTTCGTGCCGGACCCGGCCGCGGCGCTGCAGCAGATGATCCGGGTCACCCGTCCGGGCGGTGTCGTCGCCGCGGCGG